>JAFBAP010000095.1 GCA_019247695.1 Verrucomicrobiota bacterium
GGGCGCGAATTCCCGGGGTTGCGCCGGATGCGGTGCGCCCCTGGACAGCAAGGTAGTGTTTTTCTGCCGTATCAATGCCGGCCGGTTTGAAGGCAAGCTTCTCTGCCGGCCTTGTCAGGCCGCCATGGCGATCACGCACAACTGCACCGGGTGAAACGCCGAGATCCATCTTGTTGAGCGGTCTTCGCCCCTGAGGGGCAGCCGGAAAGCAGCCGGCCACTTTAACGCTCGTCGTGAAATCAACCGATCCAAGCCCGCGGCGCCGTCTTGAGAGGACGCCGGCCGGCGGAATCGCCTTCAGCCCCGAAGGGCCGGCAGACAGCGCGAACGACGCCTTCTGCCGCCCCTTCAGCAAATCCAACCCGGCGGGGCGGGCGTTTGTCAGGATGGGCGTACGGCCGTGACGCCTTAGGAGGGCTCGATCGTGATTTGACGGTTACCCAGGGTAAACCCTGGGCTATGTTCTCTTGGCCTTTCAGGCCGTAAAACCGCCCTCAGGCCATCGGCGCCGGAGGACGGTTACCTTGGTGGAATTTCGACCGGGTTTCAGCCCTGAAGGGGCGGCAGAACATAGCCCAGGGTTTACCCTGGGTAACTGTAAAATGACGATCGAGCCCTGAAAGGGGCGGCAGAAAGCGTTGCTCATAGTTTCTGCTGCCCCTTGCCTCACCCCGTCGAGACTGCTTGAACCCGGCCCCCCCGCGACCCCAGGCCGTGTCTCCGGGCATCGCGGATCCTGTGAGGACCTGCATCGGGTCTGCAAACACCGGCGCTGCCTGCAACGAAATCACGTGTTCAATCCTTGGGGAGCAGTACGACCGGCCAGCCGCCCGCGACCGCCTTCTGGTACCATTCGCGCGCCTTGGTGTGATCCTGAGCCACGCCATGGCCGTAGTAGTACATGTTGCCCAGGTGTTCCATTGCCGCCACGCTGCCCGCGTCTACCGCCTTCTGGTACCAATGCCGCGCCTGCGCGTAGTCCTGGGGTACGCCCCGGCCGTTCTCGTAGAGCCGGGCGAGACCGTTCATACCACCCGGGTGCCCGTTATCGGCGGCTTTCTGGTACGACTCGAATGCCTTGCCATAATCCTGAGGTACCCCCAAACCGTCCTCGTACATCGAGCCGAGGTTGACCATGCCCTGCGGGTTGCCCCCGTCGACGGTCTTTTGGTACCATTGGCGAGCCTGGGCGTAATCCCGAGGCACGCTCAAGCCGAACTGGTACAGCAAACCCAGATGATACATGCCGTTGGTGTTGCCGGAGTCAGCGGCCTTTTTATACCACTCGCGAGCCTGGGCATAATCCTGGGCTGCGCCTCCCTCGTAGAGAGTGCCGAGGTTGACCATGCCTTGCACGTTGCCCGCATCAATCGCCTTTTGGTACGATTGGCGTGCCTGGATGTAATCCCGGGCCACTCCCCGGCCATTCTCGTAGAGCCGGCCTAAGCCGTTCATGCCATCCGCGTTACCGGCATCCACGGCCTTGTGGTACCAGCGGTGCGCCTGGGCGTAGTCCCGGGCGACACCTTGGCCGTACTGGTACAGTTCGCCCAACTGGTACATGGCGTTGGCACTACCGGCGTCGGCGGCCTTTTGGTACCACTGGCGAGCTTGGACATAATCCTGACTGACACCGCGGCCAGAGTAGTAGAGGTCGCCCAGTTGGTTCAAAGCCTCCAAATTGCGGGTGGCGTCGGCGACCTTCCGCAGAAGCGGCAGTGCCTTGGCGTAATCCTTGGCATCCAGGTAGCGTTTGGCCGCAGCCAACTCGTCCACCGGAGATGGCGTGCCGTTAGGTGAAGGTTGGCTGGCGGGCGACGGGCTGAGCATCGCGAGTTTTAGCTTCGCAGCCACGCTGCCGGCGTCAGCAGCTCTCCGGTACCACTGCCGAGCCTGAGCGCTGTCCTGGGTCACACCCCAGCCGTTCTCGTACAGTGCGCCCAAACCGTTCATGCCGTCCGCACTGCCGGCCTCAGCGGCCTTTTGGAACCACTGGCGCGCTTGGGCGTACTCCTTCGCGTCAAGGTGGCGTTCTGCTTCGGCAAGCGAGTCCCTCGCCGAAGGGGTTGGGCTGGGTACGGAAACCTGGCTGACGGAGGCCGCCGGACCCGGTGAAGCTTCCCTGACTACAGCCGCCGGCGCCGGTGAGTTGGCCGGAGCCACGACCGGGGAGGACGCCGCGCGGGAACGTTCCGCGGCAGAAACCGGCTGAGATCGCGACGCGTTGGGCTGAGGTCGTGACGCGTTGAAAAGGAGGATCAACCCAAGCAGCAAGACCGCAACTCCGCTTCCGGCCAGAACCAGGAGCCGCCGTGAATTCTTCCGGTTCGCAGCCCCCTTTTTCAGAAACTTCAGCAAAGATGACTCTGGTTTCGGTGCTCGGGCCGGGCGCTCCACGGGCTCCCGCGGCGGGCTTGCACCCGCGGGTTCAGTTGGAACCGCCGAGACTTCAGCGGTGCCATGAGCTGCGTTTGCGCTTTCCGCAATGGCCGGAACGATGGTGGCTTCGGAATCGGGATCTGCGGCTGCCGGCACCCGGCTCTCGTTTTGTGCCGTCACCACGGGTTGCTCAGACCACATCGCCGCGGCACATTCCGGAACCTGCAGGGGCAGGGGCGCTTCTTCCTCACGTTCGCGCCGTTCGGTCTCGAGCCGGGCCTTTTCTTCGCGATCCCTCCGTTCCGCGTCGATGGGCTCCTGCTCCTGGCGCTTGCGTTGCTGCTCGGCCCGGGCACTCTCCAGCGCCTGCTCCACGGCACGAGCCAGCTGCTCCGAATCGGCCCGGAAACGTTCCCGGCTAACCGCAAACGCCCGCCGGTGAGCGAAGGACTGTAAATCCTCAGGAAGCTCGTCCGACCGGGGCATCGAGGCGCCATCCGCCACCGCGGGAATCACCGGGATGCCGCGCCTGAGGGCAATTCCGATTTCCAGGCGCACAAAATCCTCCGGCTTATCCAATCGGGATCTCCCTTCCCCGCCAGGAGCGAGCAGCCAGCGGTGGCCGATAACAACGACAAGGACGTCGGACGGCCCCACGTTGTTTTCGATTACGGCGGCGTAGTCGATTCCCGGGCTCGCCCTGTCATCGTCGAGAAAAACGTCGTTTCGGGCAAAACGCGCGGAAAGCCAGTCGTACAAGCCTGTCGCCGTCTGCGTTGCATCATCGTCGTGACGATAACTGATGAAAATCCGGCCACTCATCTTACAGGGGGCTGCGGCGTGGTGCTGAACACACCGAGCCGGCCGGCCAAGGCGCTCGAACGGTGCTCCGGTCTCGGGGTCATGGGCGTCGCCAACCTTAGCCGAAGCAAATGGCTGCCCGCAACGGCAATTCTCAAACCTGCGAGGTGATGCCTGTGCGCCCCTCGGTCGTTGGCTCGATCGATTCTGCGCGGGGCAGGGGCGGCGCGTTCCTCGCGTGACGTTCTGCGGCGACCCTGCCGGGATCGTGCGGGCGTGAAGCAGACCGGCATTTCAATTTTGCCGCCCGTCCACCCGGGCCGGCGCGACGGGTTCGTGTTAAGGCCGGTTCTACCCGCCCCGGTGCGTGAGTTTCACGTTCACGATCACCGCAAACGCGATCACCAGCCCGACGAACGCGTCCTGGATGTACGCGTCGGTACCCAACAACACCAGCCCGGTGCGTACCTCAGCCATGATGAAGGTACCGATGAACGTGCCCACGATGCTTCCCACACCGCCCGCCATCGAGGTGCCCCCGATCACGGCGGCGGCGATGGCCTCGAGTTCCAACCCGGTGCCCTGGGTCGGCGTCACCGTTTTCAGGTAGCCCAACGACACGAGCCCGGCCAACCCCGCCGCGAGGGACGTCAGCAGAAACCCGGCCCGCTTTACTCCCGCCGTTTTGATCCCCGCCAGCGCGGCGGCCTCGGGATTGTCGCCCGTCGCGTATGCCTTGACCCCGAAGGCAGTCCGATGCAGGAGCACAAAGAGCAGGATCCCCCAGGCTGCCATCCAGAAGATGGGCACCGGGATGGTGCCGAAGCCCTTCCCACGCCCCATGACGTCGAAAAACGCCGTCTTCGACGTGAAGGACGAAATCGGCTGGCCCTGGGAAAGCACCATGGCGATCCCGCGGTAAATCATCATCGTGGACAAGGTCGCGATGAAGGAGTTGATCCGCGTGCTGGAAACCAGAAGGCCATTCAGAAACCCGAGGATCAGCGCCGCCGCCAGCCCGCACCCGGCGGCGGCCCAGAGATCCACCCCAAGGTGTTTCGCCAGCCAACCGGTCACCACGCCGGCTACGGCGTAGATCGCGCCGACTGACAGATCGAACTCCCCCGAAACGATCAGCACCGTCATCGCCATCGCGACGATGCCGAGTTCCGCCGTCTGCCGCAGCAGGTTCAGCAGGTTGTACGCCGACAGAAACACCGGCGACGCCGCCGAAAAGGCCAGCCCGATCAGCACCGCCACGACCGCGATCCCGAAATCGCGCAGGAGAAACGCGCGACCCCACGCGCTTTTCCAGCCGCGGGTGGGGCGGACGTCGGCATCGGCTCTCTCGGCGGGACGGATTTCAGGTGGTTGCGGCATGGAGGATCGATTCTTTGGTCGCGTCGGCCCGGCTCAGGATCGTTTTCGCCCGGCCCCGATTCATCACCAACACGCGGTCGCTCAGCACGAGCAGTTCTTCAATCGCCGAGGAGGTGACAATGAAGGAAAAACCGCGCGTGGTGAGCGCAAACATCAGGTCGTAAATTTCCTTTTTGGCGCCGATGTCCACCCCGCGAGTCGGTTCGTTCATGAGGATGATCGCCGGCTCCAGCAGCAGCCACCGGGACAACAGAACTTTCTGCTGGTTCCCGCCGCTTAGGGACCCGATCAGGTCGTCCTCACGCCGGAATTTGATGGAAAGTTCCTTTTTCATCCTCGCGGCGCTGACGCGCATGCGGTTCGTGCCCTTGAACGCAAGGTCCGGCTGCCGGGCGGTGCGGGCGATGTACAGGTTGGTCTTGATGTCCTGGTGCGGAAACAAACCGAGCGTCTTGCGGTCCTCCGGGATGTAGCCGACACCCTGGCGGATCGCCTCCCGAGGGGATCGGATGCGCACGCGGCAGCCGTTAATCGCCAGTTCGCCGGATCCGGCTTTGTGCAGGCCGAACAAAGCCCGAAGCAAAACGGACCGTCCCGAGCCGGTTAATCCCGCAACCCCGAGAATCTCGCCTGCCGCCAATGAAAAACTTACGTCCGAAAAATGGCCAGGCACACCGAAATTCCGGACGTCGAGCACCGTCCGCAGCTCACCGGTGCGCGCCGTGCGAGCCGGCGAAGTCAGCGTCCGTCCGGCGATCATGGCCGACAGGGTGGTTGTCTCAAATTCCTCTTTCTCGAGCGTGCCGATGTGTTTCCCATCACGCAGGACCACGATGCGCTCCGACAGGTTGATGAGTTCCTCGAGCATGTGGCTGACGAAAATGAAACCGATGCCTTTATCGCGAAGGTTGCGAATCACGCGAAACAACCTCGACACCTCCGGCGGCGTCAAGGCAGCGGTAGGTTCATCGAGGATGATCAGCCGCGCCGCACGCGATAGTACCCGGACGAGCAGGGCGAGTTGCCGTTCCGCCGCGCTCACGTCCCGGATCAGGGCCCGCGGGTTGACGTCCTCGTCCAGGAGAACCCGGTACAGCTCAACGCAGCGCGCCTCCATGGCCCGCCAGTCCGGCAGCAAACGCTTCGTTAATGATTCCGTGCCGAGAAAAATGTTTGCGGTGATGGACAGGTGCGGGCAGATCGGAATTTCCTGATGAAACACCGCCAACCCGGCCCGGACTGCCGCGTTCGGGTCCTTCGGCGCGTAAGGTTGGCCCTCCAGCAACAGTCCGCCGCCGTCGGGTTTATGAATCCCTGCCAGGATCTTGATTAACGTCGATTTGCCCGCGCCGTTCTCGCCCGCAAGGCCGACGATCTCGCCGCCGGCAACGCCAAACGACACGCCCGAAAGCGCCTGCACCGGTCCGAACCGTTTACTGACGTTGTCGATGCGAAGCAGGCCGGCAGCCATGGGCGTAAAGCGGTGCGGGATCAAAAGTCGCCGGCCAACAAATCGGTCCAACCTAACGGCAAACGGCACGACGCGCTCAGCCGCCGCGCCGGAACGTCCCGGATCAACGGTACCCTTGCGCCGCCAGTTCCTTGACCTTCGCGACGTTCTCCTGGGTGACCGGCGCCACGCCGGTGTTGATGTCCGTCGGGGTCAGGTTGTACCGTTTAAGCAGGTACAATTCCATCACGCTCTGAAACCCTTGCAGGTAGGGCTGTTGGTCGATCGTGAACTGCATCTCGCCTTTCTCGATCGCGTTCAGGACGTCCGCAACAAGGTCGAACGAGCCGCCCGCAACTTTTTCCTTCAGGTCGTCGCGATCGATGATCTGCGCGATCGCCGAACCCGTAACGTCTTCCACGCCGAACATCCCCTTGATGCTGGGATCAGCCTGGAACGCCGATGAGATGAGGCCGACCGCGCGGACCATGTCGGTTCCGGTGGCCACCACCCGGCAGGCATATTTACCGCCCTGTTTATCCAACACGTCCCGGACCCCTTTGATGCGGGCTTCCAGGTTTTCGGCGCCGGCCGTGTGGATGCACAATAAAAGGTGGCCCCCGCCCGGGACGACTTTGAGGATCTGCTGGCCCATCGAAACACCCGCTTCATAGTTGCCCTGGCCGATGTAGGCGAGCCGCCCGCTCCCGGGGGCATCCGCGTTCAACGCAATCACCGGGATCCCGCGGCCCATCGCTTCCTTCACCACATCGTTAAAGGCCGTCGGGTCAGGCATCGTCGTGGCGATCCCGTCAACATTCTGCGCAATCGCCGATTTGATCGAATCGATCTGTTTCTGAATGTCGAACCCGGCCGGGCCCGTGTACGTCACGTCTGCGCCGACCAGTTTCCCCGCTTCTTCCACGCCTTTGCGAACCGGCACGAAAAACGGAACGGCCGTGGCGTGGGTGATGACCACGAACTTATACCGCTGGCCGGTCTTGCCGGCGACGTCGGGTCCAGCGGCGAAAACGGGGCAAATCGCGAGCGCGGCGGTGACGACGGCAATGCTGACGGCGGCAAAAAATGTTTTGGGCAGAGCCTTCATGTTTGGGGAAATTTACGGGTTGATGGGAGGAGTAAAGCGATTTTGGCCGAAGGCTGAAATCTTTTCTACTCCGGGGCGCGGCGCAGCAGCTACCGGGACCGGGGCGGACTGGGCGTGCGGATCGGGCAACCCTAAAGTTCTTATGCCCGGCACGATTCGCATCCGAACGGCTAAAATCAAAATGGGGAAACCCTTTGTTCGATCTCATGCCGTATTTCCGTGTGAATTTTAATTCTGTATTACATTTGGGAATTGTTTAATATATTTCCCATGGTTGATTCCGAAACAAATCCACCACCCAAATCCCGCGTCAGTGTGGATTCGGGCGGTCGCATCCTTCTACCTAAAAAAA
This sequence comes from Verrucomicrobiota bacterium, assembly GCA_019247695.1. NCBI lineage: Bacteria > Pseudomonadati > Verrucomicrobiota > Verrucomicrobiota bacterium. Next base: position 7,471 of record JAFBAP010000095.1, read on the forward strand.
TCCGGCAGCGGCTTGGCCTGGCCGCCGGCGATGAGTTAGAGGTCGAGTTTCCCGTCACGGGTTTGGAGAATGCCGGGGAGGACGCCATCCTGCTGCGTGCGGTCCGGCCCGAGGTGCCGTTGCGCCGGGAAGGGAAGTTCTGGGTCTACCGCGGCGGCGAAGCAGCGGCAATCGCAGACGTCGCCGGCTGGGCCGCCGCCGAACGCGAACTGCGCTCGGAAGCCATTCTGGCCGGGTCTACCGGGTTGACGACTACCGAGAAGCACGATGCCGAGGGGTGAATGAAGGTTTTTTTTGATACGTCGGTCCTCGTCGGCGCCTTCTACGGCGATCATCCCCGCCACGCGGCTTGCCTCCGGTTGCTGGAGGACGCGTCGAAAAAGACGCACTTTTGCGCCGCCCATTCCGTGGCAGAGCTCTATGCGGTGATGACCCGCCTGCCTGTACGGCCCCGCATCACCCCGGCACAAGGGCTGCTCTTCGTGGAGAACGTCCGGGACTACTTTTCAATCGTCGCGCTCGGCGCAACGGAGTATCTTGAGGTGATTACGGGGGCGACCCGGAGCGGGTTGGGGGGCGGTAAGATCTACGACCTGCTCGTCCTCCGGTGCGCGCTGAAAAGGGGCGCGGATCGCATCTACACGCTGAACCTGCAGGAATTCACGAGGCTCGCATCGCCGGAACTGAAGAAGAGGTTGGGAAACGTTTCGTGACCGGAACGGCTCGTCTTTCTGAGCGTCACTGATCCGGAACCCCGGCCGGCTGGGTGGTACCTTCCGGCAGTTTGAGCGCCATCCCCATTTGCCCTTCTCATGTGATGCGTATCTTTTAGGTCTCCGGGCCGTTGCGACCCCGATGACTGATATTTTACCCCCCAAGCACCCCATGAAGACGTCCTCCATCATAGCTTTCCTGCTCGCGGCCTCCGGCTTTACCGGGTCCGCTTTTGCTCAACTTGAAGGGCAACTGCCTCCGTCCACTGCCGCCCCGCCGCCGCCGCAGGTATTGGCGTCGGCCGCTCCTGCTCCGGTCGCAGTGGAACTCGTGATCGATGTTTACTCCGCGCGCCACGATCAAAACGAGAACGCCGGGAATGGCAAGGTTTTCGCACGCTGGCTGCAGCAACTGAGGAAAGGCGATGGCCGGTACGCGCCCCGGAACTGCCCGAAATTGTTCCACGGTCGCATGCCCGTGGAGGCGCGGCAGCAGATCAACAAACAACTTCCGGACGGGGATGCCGGCTCGGTCACGATTCAGGGCGAAGCGATCCGGTTGGAGGGCGAGCGCATTCGCGTCCACTTTTCGAGCCTGGGCCGCCCCGGGGCCAAGCCGCTCGGCGATGACGAAAAAGACCAGCAACCGGTGTCCACGAGCCTGGTTATGCAGGCGGGTCAGACGCGGGTGTTGCGCTTGCCTGATGCCTTTCTTGGAACCCCACCCGATCAGAGCCCGCTGCCGGAGCCAACGCCAACGCCACCGGGAGACGGCGCTTCTGCTCGAGCGATCGAAAGCATCGTGGTCGTTCTTCGTCTGGAGAAGGCCGACGACGAACGGTCGCGTTACGAGGTTCCGGACTTGGGCGACAGCGCCACGGGTCCGGACCGCCGGGTCCAAGCGCCCCCGGATGATCGCCAAAGAGTCTCCGGGTTCATCGGCAGGTGCCCGGACGACCTGATCGACGGCTGGTAAGGCGAAAACCACGGGAACGCCGCCGGCCTGATGAAAGCCGCACGCGGCAAACTGCAGGGGACCGGGCCTCCCACACACCTTCCGGCTCCGTACAGCGCTTCGGGCTTACAACCTCTGCTTTGGCCCTTCTTTTTCTACCTCTTGGCCCCATCGGGCGCAACTCGCGCGATATTCCGGCCCTCGGGTTGTCACCGCTTACTTTCCGGTCTCGCTTCCGGCTGGTGGGTCATTTGTCAAAGGTGTGGCCATTAATACCATTCATAATACCATTCGGATAGTTATCTCGGTAGAATGCCGGCGCAGGGGGCGTCGGCATCGGAGGATGCTCCGTAGCTGGTTGAATCGGCCTTTAGGCCCAACGGGCCGGCAGACGGTTTGATGGCCTGAAGGGCCAAAGCAACATAGCCCAGGGTTTCACCCCACTGCCATTTATTGATCTTCAGCTAAATAATGTCCGTACTTGGAAAAGGTAGCTCTGATTCAAACGCACCTTTTGCTCGAGAATTTACTTTCCTGAAGGCCAATAAATGGCAGTGGGGTAAACCCTGGGCTGAGTTCCTTTGGCCCTTCGGGCCATCAAACCGTCTGCCGGCCCGTTGGGCCTGGACCGTTTGTACGGTGTGATAGGTTTAACGCCGGCCGGGCATCTGGGAAGCAAGACAAGCTCTTACCTCCATGGCCGTCGAGATGGTAGAAGCGGGAAGCTTACGGGCCTCTGGCATAAGCCGGGCCCGGAAGCAACCCTT
>JAFBAP010000096.1 GCA_019247695.1 Verrucomicrobiota bacterium
GGCGGCGGTGGAAGCCGCCCGGTTGCGGTTGCGCCCGATTCTGATGACGTCCTTTGCGTTCACCCTGGGCGTCTGGCCGTTGGTGATTGCGTTAGGGGCCGGCTCGGAGATGCGCCAGGCGCTGGGCACGGCGGTCTTCAGCGGCATGCTCGGCGTGACGCTGTTCGGGATCTTTTTAACGCCGGTGTTCTTTTCGGTGATCATGAAGTTTTTTGGGCCCCGGCCCGCATCCAAGGCCGCCCCGGCGCCAAGCCCAACGGAGCTGCAACACGCCGGCTGAGAAAGAGTGGGGGGGCGTGGTGGCCGACCTCCCCTCGTGCGACCCACCCCCTTTTGACGAACTTAACCCGCAAAATCAAATATGAACGTCGAACCCAATTACTTCGAACCTACCGATTCCGCCGAGCTGCTGGCACGGCGCAAAGACTCTGCGCGGCACACGCTTCGCACCGTCTTCCCTGACGAGTTGCACGCACTGGTCCGAGAGCTCTTTCCTGACGAGATGAGCCCCTTTGCGGGCGCCTTTTCGGACTTCATCGATGAGCACCGTTCAGAAACGGCCGTTCGGGGTGAAACGTCAGACGGGATTGCCTTCGTCTACTACCCGCGGTCCAACCGCGGCATGTGGTGCCTACGCGCCGGCGACACAGTTCAAGGCGTGGGATTGCTCGGCGAAAACGACCTGAAGGCGGTTTCCGAGCTCTGCGCCCTGGCCGGGCATTTTTGACCTTTTTTGGACATAAAAAATGAAAGCTACATCGTTAGCCGTGGCCGTTATGGCCATGGCATGCTCAGTCGTCGCTGCCGGCGCGGCAGCCGATAATAATTCGTTGCCGGACGCACGGAAAATACAGCAGCCGGCCGTTCAATCATCCCCAGAATATCAGGCGGCCGAGGATCAGTTCCGCGAGTACCAGCAAGCGTATGACCGCGGGGATGCGAAGGCCCTGGCAAGCTTTTACGCCGAGGATGTCGATTACATCGATCAAGACGGCGCGGAGGTAAAAGGACGCGGCGAGATGGAAAAACTGTTTATGGAGAACTTCCGGGCAAACCCGGGGGCTAAAATCACGATCACCGTCGAGGAACTGAAATCGCTGACACCGGATGTGCAGATGAATCGTGGGGTTGCAACCGTGACGGCAGCCAACGGTACAACCGAATCGACTCGCTACGCAGCCGTCGTGGTCAAGAAAGGTGATCGCTGGCAAATTTGCCAATTGACGCAGGCGGCGGGGCCGGCTCCGAGTGCATATTCCCAGCTGGAACTGCTTCAATGGCTAATCGGAAACTGGGAGAACAAAGACGCAAACCAAACGATAGAAACAAAGGTCGCATGGGCAGGAGATAATAACTTCCTGGTGCGCACCTTCAAACTCAGGGGTGCTGAGGCAGGCGAGACAGACGGCTGGGAGATTGTCGGGTGGGACCCGGACCGCCAGCAGGTTCGCTCCTGGATTTTTGATAGCAACGGCGGCTTCGGCGAATCGAGCTGGGCTTACGACGGTGGGCGTTGGTTGATCCGAGCCTCCAACGTGTTGCCGGACGGCAGCCGCTCCACGGCCGAAAACGTGCTCACCAAGGTCGACGATAACAAGTTCACCTGGGAATCGCAGAATCGTACGCTGGATGGCGAGTCGCAGCCCTCAGTGCCAAAGATCATTGTGAATCGCACCACCTCAAACCGATAACCTGCATTTTCTCACTGATCGATGAAGCTGAACCTATTCAAAATCTCGGCTTTCCTGGCCGGGGCATTTCCGCTGCTGATAGGGATGGATGCGGTGGCTTTTCCTGGTCCTCCTGGTCCTCCACCCGGCGGTCCGCCGCGTCTGCCTGCAGGCGGCGGTCCACCGTTCCGGCCGCCGAGTGGGCCTCCACGCAGCGGTCCACCCATGCGGCCGAGTGGGCCTCCACCCGGCGGCGAATTCAACCGGCCATCGGGGCCCGGCGGCGGGTTCCGCGGCGGACCCGGACCGCGCGCCGCGAATATCGCCCTACCGGGCCCTGGCCGGCCGGGAGGTTTGGCTCCGAACGGTAAACTTGCGGGCGGCGGGCCCGGGACGCGCACCCCGAACAGTCCCCGGCCGGGGCCCGGCCGGCCTGGAGGCTTGGCTCCCAACGGCAAGCTCGCGGGCGGCGGACCCGGAGCGCGATTCCCATCGAAAATTCAATCCCTTCCTAAAGGGAGCGGCTCGGTCCTACCGTCGTTCGCGGGCGGAGCGGCTCTGGGATCAATTGCTCGAGGTAAGGTGCCGGGAGCGGGACCGGAGGGCAAGGGATTTCCTGATCTTGCAGGAAAAGGTCCCAGTGAACTGGTAAACAGCGCGCATGCGCCAGTTGCTAACCAGCAGTTTTGGAAAAATTGGAGTGAGCAGAACCAGGGCAAACTGGCGGATTTTCAGGCGAACCGTGCCAACGCATGGACTAACATCAGTGGGTTCCGGAATGACCAAAATGTAGCCGGCAGCTTTAACCAACCCCAGTGGAACGATTATAAGAGTCTTGTTCAGAACTATCGCGACAATCGAGCGATCGAGGTCACTAACAATGTTCAGAATAACTTTGACAAGTACTTCAACGCCAACGGGGGGTCCAACTACGGCGGGTCTTACGCTGATAAGTACGCGAGTTATGCCGACAAGTACGCGAGTTATGCCGACAAGTACGCGAGTTACGCCGACAAGTACGGGGGTTACGCTGACAAGTACGGGAGGTATGCCGACAAATACTACGGGAGGTACGCCGAAAAATACTGGTGGTGGACCGCAGCGACGTACACCACGGCGGCGACGTTTCTGGCTCTGGACAAGGCATACGACCGTTCCGACAACGACGACACCTCATACAACCGCTCTGGAACCTACGACGCCTCATACGACCGCTCTTCAAGCTACAAGGCATACCGCCGCTCTGGAAACTACGATTACGGCGTGAACGTAGTCTATCAAGGCGACCAGGTTTACGCTGACGGAAGACGGGTGGCGAGCGCGAAGGAGTATTCACAACAGGCAATTGCATTGGCGAACACACCAACGGAACAGCCGCGGCCGATGCCGCCGGAATCCGGACAGCAGGCCGAATACCTGCCGCTTGGCGTCTGGGCAATGGTGCAGGAAGAAAAGGGTGACGCCTATATGTTTTTCCAGATCTCTATCGACAAAGATGGAGTGGTCACCGGCGCCTTTAAAAACCTCTTGAGTGGAGAGGAATCGCCAATCTCCGGCCAAGTGGACAAGAAAACCCAGCGGGCAGCTTGGAAAATCGGCTCGAGTAACACTGTGATCGAGGCCGGCCTGCAGAATCTGACTCAGGAGGTAGCTAGTTGCCTGGTGCATTTCGGCACGGATACAACGCAGACCTGGCTGTTAGTGCGGCTGAAAAATCCAGCCGCCGTGCCGGACGCGCCCCAATCCGGGCCTGTGGCGGACGATTCGAAGTGAATTCAGGAAGGCTGCGTTCGAGCCGGCGTTTACTGAGCGGTACGTTCCCGATCGGGGGTGTCCGCGGCCGGCTCGTTAACACGCAAGACCGCGACCGAACGGGCCTGCAGCGGGTAATCGTCCAGCCGCCCGAGAACCCGCGGGATCATGCTTGCGCTCGAACTGTCGAACACCAGTTCCCAGTTAAACACCAGCTCCTCCCGGTTCTGGTTCCCCAAACGGGCCCGGAGCCGGAACGAGATGTCCTCGGGACCCCCGTTCATCAGGATTAGAAACGAGTCGCCCACGATGCGCTCGCCTTGCGCGCCGGTTTCAGCGATCTCGAAACCGGGCAGGCCCATGCCCAGGCAGCGGACGTGCCCGGCATTCCAGTCCCGGTCAGCCATTTCCGTTCCGGCGGGCGTCAGCCAGTAGAGGTCTTTGACCTCCCGGCCATGAATCGGCCGGCCCTGGAAAAAGTGACGGCGCCGAAACACCGGGTTCCGGGCGCGCACCCTGATCAGCCCGCGAACAAACTCAAGCAGGTCTCGCTGCTCGGGCTCAAGGTCCCAGTCAAGCCAGGTCGACGGTGAGTCCTGGCAGTAGACATTGTTATTGCCCCCTTGGGTGTGCCCCAACTCGTCCCCGGCCAGCAGCATCGGCACGCCTTGCGACAGCAGCAGCGTCGCCAGCAAATTGCGTTGCTGCCGGGCCCGCGACGCATTAATCGACGCGTCGTCAGTCGGACCCTCCACGCCGCAATTCCAACTGTCATTTTGGTCCGTGCCGTCGCGGTTGTTCTCGCCGTTGGCTTCGTTGTGTTTGCGGTCATAGCTGACCAGATCGCGGAGCGTAAAGCCGTCGTGGCAGGTCACAAAATTCAGGCCGGCGCTGGGCCGGCGGCGGCTCCGCTCATACAGGTCGCTGCTGCCCGCCAGCCGTGTGGCCAACTCCCCGACCGTGCCGCCCTCGCCTTTCCAGAAGCGCCGCACGCAATCGCGGTACTTGCCGTTCCACTCCGTCCAGAGCACCGGGAAGTTGCCGACCTGGTACCCCCCCCGGCCCGAGGTCCCAAGGCTCGGCGATCAGCTTGACCTGCGAGATCACCGGGTCCTGATGAATGAGGTCGAAAAAGGCACCGAGCCGATCGACCTCAAAGAACTGGCGGGCCAGGGCGCTGGCCAGGTCGAAGCGAAACCCATCCACATGCATCTCGGTGACCCAATACCGAAGGCTGTCTATGATGAGTTTGAGCACGGCAGGGTGAGAGACCTCGAGGGAGTTGCCGCAGCCGGTGAAATCGACGTGGTGGCGGCCGTCGGCGGCCAGCCGGTAGTAGGCGGCGTTATCGATGCCGCGTAGCGAGAGGGTGGGCCCGAGATGATTTCCCTCGGCGGTGTGGTTGTAGACGACGTCCAGGATGACTTCAATGCCTGCGGCGTGCAGCGCACGCACCATCGACTTGAACTCCGGCACCGCCCCGGCCGGTCCCGACGCGGCGTAGCGCGGGTCAGGGGCGAAGAAGCCCAGCGTGTTATAGCCCCAATAGTTGGTCCGGCCGCGCTCGACCAGAGACCGCTCGTCGAGGTGGTAGTGGACCGGCAGCAACTCGACGGCGGTCACCCCGAGTTCGCTCAGGTGGCGGATCGCCGGCGCTGATGCCAGCCCGGCATAAGTGCCGCGGACGTGTTCCGGCACCCGGGGGTGCTGGCGGGTAAACCCTTTAACGTGAGCTTCATAGACGACGGTCTCGTGCCACGGGGTTCGCGGCGGGTGATCCTCCCCCCAACTGAACGCCGGTTCGACGACACACGTCAGCGGCGCAAAGGGCGCGCTGTCCCGGTCGTCGAAGCCGGCGTCGTTGCCCGTGCCGTACGGATAGCCATAGAGCGCATCGTCCCAGCGCAAATCCCGGCCGATCGCCTTGGCGTAGGGGTCGAGCAGGAGTTTGTACGGGTTGAACCGGTGGCCCCGGTCCGGCTGGTAGGGGCCGTGGACCCGATAGCCGTAGAGTTGTCCCGGCCGGAGATCGGGCAGGTAGGCGTGCCACACCTCGTCATTCATCTCCGGAAGCGCGATGCGTTGTGACTCAGAGCGCGCCTCCAGCGAATCGAAAAGGCAGAGCTCGACCTTGGTGGCGTTCTCGGAGAACAAGGCAAAGTTTACTCCCATGCCATCCCACGTGGCGCCGAGCGGATAAGGGCGGCCCGGCCAGATCCGCATCGGCATCACTCCCGCGCTTCCGTCGTCAGCCATTGGCCGGACCCTCCAAGGAGCGTACTTTGCCGGGGGCGGCAGCGGCCGCTCGGCCCGGCTGAACTCGGCCGCGCGGAGCCATTGCGTTTAGCACCTTTCTCACCATTCTCCCGCCTGCATCCGACCGCTTCCAGTATTTAGTTTAGGTTCCCAGCCGCGCCGCCAGCTTTTCGCCCATATAGGCGCGATCTCCCAGCACCTGTAGTAAGGGACCATGCAGATCAAACTTAACGATGCTGACGGAGCCGGCTAACATATCGATGCGGTCGCGATAACGCCCCAAATCAATGCCAAGAAGGTCGCATAGGATTATTCGGATCGTCGCTTTATGAGAGACAACCAGGACATTGCCGGTCGTATACTTTCCCTGAATTTCTGCGATCACCAGCAACGCCCGGCTGGCAATCTCTACCGACGTTTCACCTCCGGTCGGCGGATTCCAGGCCGGTTCAGCCAGCCAGTGAATATAATCATCCCAGTAACGCTGTTTCACATAGTCGACCGATTTATCTTCCCATTTCCCGTAGCGGATCTCTTTCAGCCCGTCTCGCAACTGCATTTCCAGGCCGAGGGCGTCGCATAACGGTTTTGCGGTGGCGATGGTGCGTTTCATCGGACTGACATAAACGGCCGTCCAGGGAATCGAACGATGCGCATCCGCAAATGCGCTGGCCATCTGGGCGCCTTCAGGGGTTAATTCCGCGTCCACCTCACCGCAATAGGCTCCCGTGGTGCTATAACTCGTCTCGCCGTGGCGCAAAAAGTATACTTTTAAGCTCACAAATCTGGCCTCCGAAACAGATTGGCTATCAACCGGCGATCATCCGTCGCGCCTCGGGCTTTCTAACGGCGCCGCCTGGCCAGCCTCGCATAGTTCCACCCTGACCGGCCTGGCGCCCCAAATTTTGTCGCAATACTCCCAAACCGCCCGGTCCGAAGAAAATTTGCCCATCCGCACGGTGTTGAGGATGGACCTGCGCGTCCAGTTCTTCGTGTTCTTATAAGCCTGACTCACTTGTTCCTGGCAGTCCACATAGGACTTGTAATCGGCAAGAACCAGGTACGGATCGTATTTGACCAGGGAGTCCACCAACGGCTTAAACAGGTTTGTATCCCCACGGGAGAAGTGTCCGGAACGGAGCAGGTCAACGGCTGCCCGCAGGTGCGGATCAGATTGGTAGTACTCCCCGGGGTGGTAGCCGGCCGCCCGCTTCGCCTGCACTTCTTCAGCCGTCAAGCCGAACAGGAAAAAGTTTTCGTGCCCGACGGCGTCGCGGATCTCGATGTTGGCCCCATCCAAGGTCCCGATTGTCAACGCCCCGTTCATGGCAAACTTCATGTTGCTCGTGCCGGACGCCTCGTAGCCGGCCGTGGAAATCTGTTCCGAGAGGTCAGCGGCGGGGTAAATCCACCGGGCCTGCTTCACATTGTAGTTGGGCAAAAAGACCACCTTGAGCAGGTCACGGGTGTCGGGATCCCTATCCAATACCTCGGCTACCGAGTTGATCAGCTTGATGATCAGCTTGGCCATCAAGTAGCCCGGGGCGGCTTTGCCGCCGAAAATGAAAGTGCGGGGCACGATATCGACGTTGCGATCGTGTTTGAGGCGGTTGTACAGCGTAATGATGTACAGCACATTCAAGTGCTGGCGCTTGTATTCGTGCAGGCGCTTCACCTGCACGTCAAAGAGGCCTCGCGGATTGACCGTTAGGCCCATCTGCGTTTGGATGTAACCGGCCAGATCCTGCTTGTTGGCCAGCTTGATCCGTTGCCACTCGTCCCGGAAGCCGGCGTCTTCGGCAAACGGTTCCAGGTTGCGGAGATCGTCCAGGCCCCTGATCCAGCCCTCCCCGATCTTCTGGGTCGCCAGCCTCGCGAGCCGGGGATTGCTCGCCACGAGGAACCGTCGAGGGGTGACCCCATTGGTCACGTTGAGAAACTTCTCGGGCCACAATTCATAGAAGTCGTGTAGCACGGTCTCCTGCAGCAGCCGGGAATGCAGTTCGGCCACCCCGTTGACCGCATGGCTGCCGACCGTAGCCAAATAGGCCATCCTGACGTAGCGCTCTCCGCTTTCATCGATCAGAGACATCCGGGCGATCCGCGCCGGGTCGTTGGGGTACTTCAGGCGCACCTCGTCCAGGAAACGGCGGTTGATCTCGTAAATGATTTCCAGGTGCCGGGGTAAAAGGCTGCCGAACAGGTTGACGGGCCACTTTTCCAGGGCTTCGGGCAGCAGCGTGTGGTTGGTGTAAGCAAACGTTTTCCTGGTGATCTCCCAAGCCGATTCCCAGCCCATCTGCTGCTCGTCCACCAGCAACCGCATGAGCTCGGCCACCCCGATCGACGGATGGGTGTCATTCAGCTGCACGGCAAAGGCTTCGTGGAAATGGTTCAGGTCCCCTCCCGTCTGCAGGTAAATGCGGATGATGTCCTGCAGGGAACAGGACACGAAAAAATATTGTTGCTCTAAACGCAATTGCTTGCCTTGAGCGGGCTCATCGTTCGGGTAGAGGACCTTGGTGATGTTCTCGGAAACCACCTTGTCGTGGACCGCACCATAGTAATCCCCAAGATTAAACTCCTGAAAATCGAAGGATTCACGCGCCTCTGCTCTCCACAGCCGCAGGGTGTTGGCGGTATTGACCTTGTACCCGAGGATGGCCAAGTCGTACGGAACGCCGTTCACCACCTGGGCCGGAACCCAACGCACCCGGTACCGCCCCTGATCGTCCGTATAGGCTTCCGTATGGCCGCCGAAGTTCACCTCGACGGTCGCTTCGGGACGCGGGAGTTCCCAGGGGTCGCCCAGGCGCAACCAGTTATCCGCGCGTTCGACCTGCCAGCCGTCCCGGATCTCTTGGGTAAAGATGCCGAATTCGTACCGGATACCGTAGCCGATGGCCGGAATTTCCAGCGTTGATAGGGAATCCATGTAGCAGGCGGCAAGCCGGCCCAAGCCCCCATTGCCCAGGCCGGGCTCGGGCTCTTGCTCGATCAATTCGTCCAGGTCCAGTCCCAGTTTCTCAACAGCCTGGCGCGCTTCATCAGAGATGGCCAGGTTTACCAGGCCGTTGCCGAGGCGGGGTCCCAGCAGGAACTCCGCCGATAAATAACACACGACCTTAGGTTGCTTACGCTTGAGGTAAGTTTCAACCGTATTGATCCAGCGATTCAACTGGCGATCGCGCACCGTATAGGCCAGGGCCATGTAGAAGTCGTTTTTCGTGGCGATCGCTCGAAACTTGCCTTACGCAAAAAAAAGGTTGTGCTTGAAGTCTTGTTCGAGGGCTTCTACTGTCGGGCCGGTGCGCTCGTCTTCGACGACTCGATTCCGGCCTTCGGAATCTATCGATGCAGGTGTGGATGGATGCATAGCCCTTCCTAATTCTGGCTGTTCAGGTGCAAGTGCGGGTACTCAAACCCAAGTGATAGAAGCCTATCACGGGCGACGATTAGCCCCATACCCCCGACGAGCGTTTCTCGGTGAGTACATTGAACCTGACAAACTCATTCGATCGAATTGAAAAAAACCACCCGTTTTGGTCGTCGAATCCGGCCTCACAGGTGCCCAGCGCCATCGATTACCGAAGTAGTCCTCCCACGCTCTCCTGAACTGGCCAGCTCAATGGGCCGCTATGGCCGGACCGCCAAGTGTCTCTGGCCCAAGGTCGTGATGAACCTGCCCCAAGGTCCAGTAGATTTGCCGGCGCCTCAGGTGTTACCGTGAGACACGATGAAAACTGGAGACCGCGTGGCCGGAAGGACTCCGGCGTCGACGGTGGATGACGACGCCTCGGTGCGCATCCTCTCCAGGCGCGGGCTGCCCGTCCGCCATGAAGGGGTGGCGAACCGCACCAGGCCCTTCACTAACAGAGAGCTTCGTGACGGTCCACACAAAACGTTACAACGTATGAATAGGTCAATTCGAGTCAGAAAAAAACACCTCCTTTCGGCCGTCGACGCGTCGCACGTGCCGAATGAAGTTCATGCCCGCTGAAAGGAGGTCACATTCAGATGATCATTAACACAGTGAAAATAACGGTGTACTACCCAAGATCCAGGCGCCAGACAATCGACGTGATTCGAGGGAGCGGCAGGGTTCGACCCATCCGTGGCTCTCTTGTGGTGCGGGTGAAGGCGGTGAGTTGACCGGCACAAAGGCATCCGGTTCAACGACCAGCACCTCCAGGGCGTTGACGGCGCGGCAGCGGCCCTCCGCCTGTGATCTCGATAAAGGCAGGAATCGGCCCGCGCAGGTCCGGCAGCGTGTGACTGGACAACGGCCCCCCGAAAACAGGCGCATCATTACCGCCCGGCTCGCCCGTCACCTCTCATGCCCATTTGAGGTTGCGCCTCCGATGCAGCACCGCTGCTGATACTCGGTGAGACACCGCGGTCGACGGCGCTTTCGGTGACGCGGGGGGGCAACCGTCACTTTACAAATCGCGCCTTCCACCGCACCGTTGATTCCTCGTTTGCCCTTCGAGATGAATCTGCTGCTCACCAACGATGACGGTATTGACGCCCCCGGTCTGGAGGCGCTCGTGCGCGCGGCTCGCACCCTCGGCCATGACCCGCTGGTCGTCGCTCCCGCCACGCACCAATCCTGGTGCAGCCATACGATCACGGCTAATCGCGGGCTGCGCGTGGAGCGACGCGCAGACGACCGCTTCGCCGTCCACGGCACCCCGGCCGATTGCGTGCGGATGGGCCTGCTGCGCCTGGCCCGTGAGGCCAAATGGGTGCTCAGCGGCATTAACCACGGCGCTAACCTCGGCGCCGACGTGTATTACTCGGGCACGGTGGCCGCCGTGCGCGAGGCCGTCCTGCACGGCTGGCCCGGGGTGGCGCTCTCGCATTACCGCAGGAAAGGGGTGGAGCTTGACGATTGGGAGCGCGTGACCCCGTGGGCCGCTTCGGTGCTGGCCGATCTGCTCGCCCGGCCGACGCAGCCGGGGCTCTTTTACAACGTGAATCTGCCGCACCTTGAGCCGAAGGACAACGCGACGCCGCAGGTCGTCTTCTGCCCGCTCGATCCTAACCCGCTGCCGCTCAACTATCGGCATGAGGAAGAAGAAGACGAGTTCTATTATGACGGCAACTACACTGCCCGGCAGCGCAAAGCAGGCGCCGATATGGAAGTCTGCCTGCAGGGCGGCATCGCCGTCACCGAACTACGGTTATTTTGACGAGACGAGCTCGCCGCGAACCGGCGTCTCACGCGGCGGGGTTCCGACTTGTGTCCAAGTCCGGCGCTGAAACGTTAGACACCGCGCGGTGTCGAATCCCTCGGAGCCATTCGACCGGATCTTTGCCGGCTGGAACGGGGTTCGAAGGATCATGCCGCCTGCGGCAGGTTGTGCGCGCCGGCCGACTCGTTGAATCGGCGCGCAGCAAGGTTTCCCTAACCGGGTAGATCGGCGGCAGGCCCGATGGCGAAGGAAGACTCCGCCGGCGTCAGGGCCGACCGGGTTACTTACTGAGGCGGCGGGGCGTAGACCCGGATGTAATCGACCAGCAGGTTCGACGGGTTGGGAACCCCGGTTTCAGGCCAACCGCCGCCCAGCGCCAGATCCACCATCACGTAAAGCGGTTCGTAAGCTTCCGGGGGCGTCGGCGTTTGCCAGACTTGTTTGCCGTCCAGGTAGAAAGTGATGTAGTCGGGCTTCACCAGGCAGCCGTATATGTGGAAATTCTGCGTCAGGTCCACCGTGTTGATCGTGCTCCCGCCGCCTCCGGAGTTGCTGCTGTTCCACAGGTGAACGTTGGTGTGGTAGGTCGTGGGAAACCCGCCGTAGAATTCACAAACGTCAATTTCGATGGTGTCGGTGCTACCCCCGTTGCTGTTCCTGAAAATCCCGGGCACCCCATCCAACCAAAAGGCGGGCCAGGTACCCATGCCGGCCGGCATTTTCATCCGGCACTCATAGTATCCCATCGTCTGGGCAAAGCCTTGCCCCGCCCAATTCATGCTGGAGAGAAGTCCCGAACGCCAATGGTTGATGGTCGGATCAATCCAGGCGCTGATCGAAAGCACCCCGTTGTTGATTGCGAACGGGCTCATCGGCTGCCCGTTGGGCCCGTTGCCGTCTTGAGGTCCGGAGAAGTACGAGTCACCGAAGTCACCCGAGTAGGGCGTATGGCAGGTCCATTTATGGTGGGACGCGGTATCGCCCCAGCCACTGCCCGGGGCGACGTCCAACGGGCCGTTAAATTCCTCGTCGAATGCCAAAGTGTAACCCGACGGCGCGGCGGCCTGGGTGGAGGCGAACTGGGCGGAACCGAACATGGCGGAGAGAATGACTCCGGCAATGATTTTAGCGTACATCTGATTTGGGAATTTTAAGGAAAAAAAAGGTAAAAAACGGGCGGCCTTCCTTGGATAATATTGCCAATATGGGGATTATATGCGGATCGCGCGAATGACCCTTTAGCGTTTTCCGGAACGGCAATTTTGGGGAAAGTGGCTGTACCTGGGGCGGTGTCGGCGATGGCACGGGCCCGGAGTCGCGGTGGAGTGCAGCCTTGCCGGCAGACCCGTGGGCCTTCCCTCAAGGCAAGGTTCGTGGGCAAAAGCTTGCGCCAGTATCTAGCGGCATTTGGGGGCCGGGCAGCAACCCGCTTCGGGCCAGAACCCGGCTTAGCTCAGCTCAAGGAGCGCTGTCGGTCACACCGAGGACGGGAGCGGGCAGGAATCGGGCATGGCCGCCTGCCGGGATACGCGCGCACCTCACCGGTGATGCATTCCTGTCCTCCATGCGGGTTGGAAGCGGGGCACAGCGTTGGCGCTGAGAACGGCGCCGGGAAATCGGGTACGCCGTTTGATTTGTCAAACTCAGGCAAGTATGTCACATTTGATTCTCGATAATGAGAATAACGCATCCGGTGTCTACGCCCGTCCGCCACGCGAGTGTGATCGCGTTTAATTTTGAGGAACTTTTTGCCCGGGATGATCAAGCCCTGCTGGGACATTTCGATTTGGTCCGGCGCGTCAATCCGATGTTGGTTCCCTACGATTTCCAAGCGGAGGCGTGCCGGATCGTCCGAGCGTCAACCGCCATCACCCTGTACTTTTACCGGCGGGCGGGTTCTGACGAGTATGGGGCGGAAATCTTTCGGTTCAGCTTCCGGCGACCGCCAGGCGTCAAACGTTAGGGGG
>JAFBAP010000097.1 GCA_019247695.1 Verrucomicrobiota bacterium
GACACTCGGCACCCGCTGTCATTTGTGGCATTTTTCCGCTTGTGGCATTTGTGGCATTCTCTGTAGCGTCTTGCTGCTGCTCTATGAAGCCTGCGCCCCGGTTAACCGTTGAGGAGATAAGGGAAGGTCGGGACCGCACCCTAAAGCTCCAGGGTACAGCCGATATTCTCGGTCTGCCTACGCTCCAGGATTTGTTTGCCCGTCTCAGCAAAGAAGACATTCGCCTTCTGGCCATTGACCTGTCCGCGACGGGCTTCATCAACTCACCGGTCTGGGCGGTGATCACGCTTTATGCGCGCCGGCCGTCCAATCCCACCCAGGTGGCTATCGTCGGCATGCCGGATCGCATCCGGGGCTCTTTTGAAATGATGGGGCTGCAGCGGGAACTCCGGACCTACCCGACTTTGGCAGCTGCGCGCCGGGATCTCGGTTTGCAGGCTGAGGAATGATCACCGGCAGGCTCACCTATTCCCGGCTGTTAACCGAACTCGGGGCTTCAGGTGTGCGCACCCTGGTCCGCCCGTCGACGTTGTCGTTAGACGACACGGTTACCCAGATGCGTATGATTGGGGTGGGTGCGGTGCCGACCGCCGGTCTGATCGCCGTCACGGCCGGCTTCATTCTCGCGCTGGTCTTGGAAGTGCAACTGAGCCAGGTCGGAAAAGTCGAAATGGTTCCCAGTTTACTCTGGTTTATCCTGACCGAACAAGTCGTCCCGGTGAGCGTGGCGTTGATCTTCACCGGACGCAGCGTGTCGGCGGTGGCCGCGGAACTCGGCTCGATGCAGGTGTCCGAAGAAGTCAAGGCCCTGTTCACGATGGGCATTGACGTGGTGCCTTACCTGCTGCTCCCGCGTTTTCTGGGTTTCCAGATCATGCTGCCGATCGTGACCTTGTTAGGAATTTACGCATCGCTTTTCGGCGGTTGGTTGCTGTGCGGCCCGGTCCTCCGGATGAGCCTCTCCGATTATGCCTTTTACGCCCTTGACGGCTCACAGTTTTCCAGCGTCCTGGTGGCGCTCGGCAAGAGTGCGTTGTTCGGTTTCATCATTGCAACGATTGCCCTTTACAAGGGGATGAACGTCCGGCATGGCTCCAGAGAGATCAGCGAGGCGACTACCCAGTCGGTCGTGGCTGCGGTCATCATGGTTACCCTGGCCGACGCTGCGGTTACAGCCCTCGAGCTAACCTGACGGAAGCAGGTCCGGGTCAAGGACCCGGACTGATCGATATATTAACCAATCATTTATGTCAGAGGTTGCAGAGCCTGAGGCGGCAACCGGTTCCGGACAGACCGGGCCGCCCATCCTGGAGGTTTCGGATCTCGGCCTTAAGTATCCGAACGGCAGGGAGGTGCTGAATGGGGTCAGCTTTCAGGTCTTTCCGGAAGAAACCTTTGTTATCCTTGGAGGGAGCGGGTGTGGAAAGAGCACGCTGCTGAACATCCTGATCGGCGTATTGCAACCCAGCCGCGGCCAGGTACGGGTTACCGGCCAGGACATTCACCGGTTGCGCCCGGCGGAGCTGAAACCGATTCATCTCCAATGCGGCGTGCTCTTTCAGTCCGGCGCATTGATCGAGTCTTTGTCTCTGCTTGAAAACGTTGGCCTGCCGCTCCGGCAGCATTACCGTTCGGCGGCCGATGACGTGCTTGACGAAACCGCCCGGCTGAAGCTGCGGATGGTCGGGCTGGAAGATCATGCGGGTAAACGGCCGTCCGGAATCAGCGGCGGCATGAAAAAGCGAGCGGCGCTGGCGCGTGCCCTTGCGCTTGACCCGCTGCTGGTCTTTGCCGACGAACCGACTTCCGGCCTCGACCCGGTCAGCACGCAGGAAATTGATGACCTTTTCATCCGGTTGACCCGGCGGATCGGCGCCGCGGCGGTAGTCGTAACCCATGACATCGCCAGTTTTTTCAGAATTGCCAACCGCGCGATCCTGCTCGGTGGCGAACGCGACGGCGAATACCAGGGGCGCGTGATCATGCAAGGGTCTCGGGACGAGTTCAGGGCATCGTCGCATCCGCTGGTCCAACGATTCCTGAACACCGGCCTGGGTGCGCATCCCCTCTCCTGACCAGGTTCAACCAACCTGCCTAACGGTCCGAACACATCACAGTTATGAATGCCGGCAGATCGCGAAAAACCAGACTGGCCTTGATCGTTTTTCTGGGGGCGGCGTTAATCCTGTTCGCCGGGCTGTTCTTCGGCGTGGAAGACAACCCATTCCGCAAACCGCCGTTGGCCTTTTCGATCCGGTTTGATGACGTGACCGGCATCCGGGAGCATTCCCGGGTTTACTTCCTCGGGATTCCGGTCGGCTACGTGACGCGCCTGGACTATGCACCGGGCCCTGGTGCTCCCGCCGTGAAAGTCGACGTGGTCGTGACTCGCAAGCTGCCGATTCCGGCGACGGTCACGGCGCATCTTGAACCCACCCTGCTCGGAGACGCCTCGATCGCCTTGCGGCTTCCGGAGCCCGAGAACAACGCGGCCGGGCAAAAAGCCGGCGTCTCTTCAGAACCTGCGGCGGGCTTTCTGGCGAATGGGTCCGAGATTCGCGGCGAGCGTTCGACCAAGCTCGAAGCCGTGATGCCGGGCTTTGATGCGGCCATGGCCAGACTGGAGACGTTTGCACTCGCGACCGGTGAACGCCTATCCGAAGTCGGGACAATGGTGGACCGCAGCGTTACGAACCTGAACCTGCTCTTTCTGCAAAAGGGTCCGGACGGCCGGACCCCGATTGACAGTTTGGTCGTGACGCTCGAGGAACTCATCAACGGGCCGGAGGGAAAACAGGATGAATCCGTCCGCAGCCAACTCGCGGCCATCGTGACCGATTTGCGGGCGAGCAGCGATAACGTCAAACGGCTTTCCGATTGGCAAGGCAACGATCAGGGCAGCGTCGGCCAACTCCTCCAAACGTTTGAGGATGCCGCCAGGAAAGTCAGGGAAGATGCGCTGGCAGCCCAAAAAGTGATCGCGAAGATGGGACGCACGAGCGATGCGATCTCGCGCGCCAGCAATCAGGTCGACGGTTTGGCGGCAAGAACGGCTCAAACCGTGGATGAGTTTCATAGCCGCCCGCTGCATTTCCTGACCACGACGCACCCGCCGATCCAGCCGAACCAGGCGCCCGCAGCCGTAGGGAGGAAATGACCCGGGGGTATGGCCGACTCCGCTGAACGCAAAGAGATCGCTTACCGGTATCTCATTGATGCCGCCAAGTCGCTGAGCAGCGCTTCGGATGTGGATCAACTCGTCGGCAGCATCCTGGCCTCTTCGCGCGACGTCATGCAGTGCCGGGCCTGCTCGATTTGCCTGCCGGATTGCGTGACCGGAGACCTTCTCATCCGCGGAACTCAACCGGAGTTGCAAGGCCGGATCTTACGGGTGCCCGCCGGCAAAGGTATCGCCGGCCGGGTTTTCAGGACCCGGAAATCGGAAAACACGCTGAACGCCCAACGTGACGCCGATCATTACGCGGGCATCGGCGTCGAGACGCAGACGCCGGCTTACGCCATGTTGACCATCCCGGTCATGGATGCAGGCGTTTGCCACGGCGTGATGCAGGCGCTGAACCCGGCGGATCGCGACCGGTTCGACGATTTCGATGAAGAGGTTTTCATGGCTTTTGGGGCGCTGATTGCCGCCACCCTGACCCGGATGCAGGTGCAGGAGGCGGCAAAGCAGCAGGAACTCGACGCTGCTTACCGGCAGGCCGAGTTGTCCGTCGCGCGACGCGCCCAGAACTCATTCATGCCGCCGGCGCAATTTACCTGCCGCGGGTTGCAGATTCGCGCTTTCCAGGAACAAGCGGCAGAGATCGGGGGAGACTTTTTTACCTATTACGAGTTGGGCGACGGCTCCCTGCTGGTGGCCGTAGGTGACGCGAGTGGAAAAGGGATCCCGGCGGCCCTGGAATCCGCCCGGGTTTGCACGTTGATTGCTCTTAAGATTTCGCTGTGCACGTTCGCCGGGTTTCCGGAGTGGATCGCCGACGTTAACGAAACCCTGCGGCAAACGGCCGAAAGGGCCGGCGCGCTCACCACCCTGGCCGTTCTGCTCGTCGACCGCGACCGCCGCTGGCTCCGAGCCTGCAGCTTCGGTCAGTTTCGCCCGTGGTACTTCTCCTCGTCCAGAGGTTGGCAGGAACTCGATGGCGAGATTTCTCCGCCTCTCGGGGTGCCCGGCGGTGATCACTTTGCGGTCAGGACGGTTCCGTTTGCCCTGGGCCGCAGCTGGCTGCTGCTGACGGACGGCTTCATCGAGGCCCAGACCGCCACCGGTGAGCAGTTCGGAGAGCGCGCTTTGGCCAGGAGCTTGTCTGAGAGCGCTGCGACCGGGCGGGAGCCGCTGTCCGTTCTCGAGATAAACTGGCGCGGATTCAACACGGCCAGCCGCGAACGGGACGACGCCACGGCTCTGCTTCTGACCGCGACCTCCGATGCTCCCCCGCGCCTGCTTTCGCTCGAACTCCTGCCGGACCGGATGGCCGATGCACGTGCCTTTTTTCAGGCCTGGGCAGAAGCCGCCGGGCTCAACGAAAACGACGTCTACCAGGTCGTGCTCGCCTGCGACGAGATCCTGACCAACTTTTATAAACATGCCTATCACGGCCAGGGTGGTCCACTGCGTTGTGAAGCGGCGATCGGGCCTGATGGGTTGACCTTTCTGATCACTCATTTCGGTGAAGGACTGAGCCAGGAGGAATATGCCGAACGACTGAGCCGTCGCCTGCCCGCATCGGATCCGTCGTGCGGGGGCGGTTACGGGCTCCCTTTTATCCGGCAAGTGTTCAGTGACGTGAAATTTGAGAGTCACGGCCGCGATTCGACCGTCGCCGTCACGCGCCGGATACTTGCACCGGCGTAACCGTTCTCTTATCCCGCTCGCCGGAAAAAATTTGTTTCGAGATGAAGCACGTGTCGCCCCGGCCGCCTCCTGCTCGTGTCGGAAGGTCCTTCTGGCGAACGGGATAAGGTCAGGACTAATCTTTCTATTCAATCGGTCGAGTGTTAAGGGAATGTTCAGCATGACGCTTTCAAATACCTTTCTTGTCGCGCTGCAAATGGCGCCGTCGAGCTTGCCCGGCGCAATCGCCTGTATTCTGCTTTTCGCGATTTCCTGCGTCGCACGCGCCCAGACGGGCCGGGTATACAAACGATCCCGCCGCTTGCGCGCTGCGAGCCGGGACGAGCGCCTGCCCGAGAGGGGTCGATGCAACCGCGAAAGGCTTTAAGCTCCGCTGACGACGTACACGCAGGCGGATTGGGTCGCGATCGAAACCGGGAAGCCGTTACCGGCAAGTTGCCCCGCGCTGAGACGAGCCACGATTGCGTCGCTTTCCCCATCCCTCCCGAACACTTGCCTGACAGCCAGATTACCTGTGAGCGCGGCGGCGTTCGCGAGCTCCGGAGGGATTCGGATCTGGCCGACTACCCCGGCGCCGCCACGGAAGTTAGCTACGACGGCCAGCAACCGGCCGGAACCGCTTTGGAAACGGGCGAAGCTATAAAGATCATTCGGGCAATCGGCAAATCGTTCCGGGCGATTGAAGTACTTCAGGCCCCAGTAGCCGTCGCCGTTCACCGAAGGGTCCTGACAAAGGCCAAGCAGTCCCGCGTAGAAATTGCGCAGCGCCTGCTGGCCGGCCGAAAGAGCACCACCATCGTACCGGCCGTCATTAACCCATTTTACGAATTCCGGCATTGCCCAGTAGTCGAAAAACGTGGTGCGTCCATCCTCGAGATTGAACCCTTCGGTGCCGGCGCCGGGTTCGCCCGTTTCCTGTCCGTTCAGCAACAACACCGGTCCCGGACCCGAAAGGAACTGTAATGGCGCCAGCTGGTAGCCGGCTTCCGGTGAACCGAAGCCGGAATCACCAGGCCCGCGGTTGGGGACGATGGGCGAGGCCACCCGCCGCTCGTCGTGATTCTCCAGATAACGCACGAGGTGCTCCCGCGCCACGGGCGGAAAGGCCAGCTCACGGTCATAGTCATCCGGACTCGCCTGCCCCTGGTAGATCTGTTTCAGCAGGTTGTAGGCGGTGTAGTGGTAAACGGCATCGAAGCCGGCGTCGATGAGTTGCTGTAAATTTGTTACCGGGTCCCCGCTGCCTGCGTACGGGTAGGCTTCCGCCAGGAAAAACGCGCCGGGGTCGCGCTCCCGCGCACGGCTGATGAGGTAAGTCCAGGCTTCCGCGGGCACGTAGTGGGCGAAATCGCAGCGGAACCCATCCACTCCTTTCGCCTGCCAATAAGCGAGGATATGGTCGATGGCATCCCAGGTCCGTGGCCGCGGGTCATAACGGCCGGTCCGGTCCGCGAAATTGTATCCGTAATTCAGTTTGACCGTTTCATACCAATCTCCTGCACCCGGGCTTGGAGAGGTCACGTTGTTACCGGTCGCCTTAGGCGGATGCCCCGGGCTGCCGTCCTCAAACGCGAATGCGCCGTCAAATTTGACGCCTGCAGGATTCCAGGATGAAGGCCTGGAAAGGCTGAGTCGCTGCCCAGGCGGTTCCACCAGGTAGAAAAAATGATTGTCGCGGGCAAAAAACCGGCTCGTATCATCGCCGGTTCCGAAGTCAAGCTCCGGTTTAACGGCCGAGTGATAGCCGCGGGCAACGTGGTTTGAAACGAAGTCGAGCACCACCTTAAGCCCGGCATCATGGATGCGGCCGACAAGGGCCGAGAACTCATCGAGACGACTTGCCGGGTCCCGGGCGTAATCCGGGCTGACGTCGAAATAGTCCCGCACGGCATAGAGAGAGCCTGCCCGGCCTTTAACGACGTCCGGATCGTCCGGCGGCAACCCGATTTCAGGGTAGCCCGTGAGGGTAGCTTGCCGCAGGCAACCGGCCAGCCAGATGTGCGTGGCCCCAAACGCCTTCAGCGCCTGCAGGGCAGTATCGCTGATGTCGGCGAACATACCGCAACCGTTGGTCGCGATGGTACCGTCCGTCTGGTTCACCGTTTTTGTATTGCCGAAGTAACGGACTACCAGCTGGTAAATCACCGGTTTCATCGCTAGTACGCCGGGTTTGTTAAAGCCGTTGCACAGTATCGGTAAAAACTGCCTTATGATCTCTTGGCGCTAATCCTCCCCAATGATCCCCTCCCCCTGTCTCCGATCCGGCTTTCATCAGGTCAGCCGGTGTACTCTGACAGGGGGTGGGACCGCTCTCTGACCCATGTTTCCCTTGTATCCTGGCTCGAGTTCTATTCCGGCGCAAACCGGCCCGGGCCGACCTGCCGGACTCCCTTCAGCCGGTAAATCCGCGCGGACAGATTCTTTTTAGGTTCCGATGAAGGGTACTGATAGCCGCTCTTTATCAAGCCCTCCAGAATTTCGGAAACACTCATCGGCGTGTTGCTGCCTTTGAGCACGGTCACCACCGCAGGCGCAAGCGGTCCGCTCGGCGATCCTCGCCGTTTCCCGCCCCGGCCCTGAGATGATGTTTTAGCCGAACTCGCCGGCTTACGTGCACGGCTGGGAGTCTCAGCCGGCGCCTTTTGCCGTTGTCCCTGGCCCGCACTAGGAGCCGGGGTCTCGGGCGCAGCTGCCGGCTCGATGTCGGTCTCGAGCAAGTCAGTCAGCTGCTTTTGCAGTTGTTCAATTTGTTCCTGAAGGTCTGCCGCCTTCCGCAAAGTCGAAGAAGATGGTCTCACCGCCGCATGTTAGGCGAGGTTGCCGGAATGGCAAGAACATCTATAGTTTTTTAACCTAAATTGCCTTTTAAAATATGACTTTTCTATTGTCGGCAGACAATCCAGCCGAAATGCCGCCGCGCCAGCCCGTTTTCAGCACGGCCGTTATCCAAACATCCGGCGAACGTGTGCGGATGAACGCCCTCTTTGTTATCTTCCCCTACAAGCAGAATGGGGTTTGGGTCTTCGATGACGAACGGGTGGGTCTCAACCGCGAACCGTTCGTGGCTGGTGCAGACGCCATTCTGGATGTGCTGACGGCGGACCTGCCCCGAGCCGCGCAAGGGGTGAAACTGGTGTTTTCAGCAGCCCCTTTCCCCGGTTATACGGCGAAGTTTATCTTGGAACGTTCAGAGTACGGGGGAAACTGGTACCGGTGGCCGGATAAAGGGATGGAAGGCTGGCTTTGCCCGGCCTTGTTCAAGTACTTTGACACAGCTCCGCCGGAACTCTTCGTCAGCGTCAGCCCGAGGAGCTGATGCTGCCGGATCCCTTGCAAACGGGATGGTAGGACCTGTCCAGCCCCGGAAGAAGCGTGCGAGATCGGCCCCGGGGTCACCCGGGGTTCGCCGCCTGTATCCGCGCGGGCCCGAAATGCCGGGAGGAGGTTCGCCGGCCTCTCTGACGTGCTCCCAGAGCCGAACGGCGGGGAAGTGGTGTGGTATGCTACACCGGTTCAGCGATCCTCAGGGCGAATGTAGGGTTAATCCCGCGATGCTATCTGCGTCTTTGACGGATAGGCATCAGCATTTTCAGAAGGGGCAACCGGAAATAGCCCGGCCTTTAAGGTCGGTTGGGAGTTTATTCTTCCCATCATGGACGGACAAAGCGACCGGGCCCACTGTGGGGCTACCGGTCGAGGGTAAGACGGACCGGTTTACGGCACCGGCTAGAGTTCCGGGCTACCATCAACTGCCTGTGCGGGACGAAGCCACTCTGGACAAGGTACAGGTAGCATCCCGGAGATGATCTGCGGGGCAGGTTTGCACAACGCATTGCGTCGGGGCCGTCTCAGATTTGTCAGTTCTCATTGCTGCATTGCATTCTTGGTTTATGCCGTCCATTCGATTACATTTCGCCTCCCTGCCGCTCCGGTGGAAGTTCCTTTGAGGTCGCAAGCGCAAGCGGCCGGCTTACAAGAAACGGCGCCTGTCTACCTTTCACCCGGCAATGGCGCGGCGGCGATCAACTCGCTCCATCGGAGCAGGTGCGGCATCGTCAGACCCTGCACAAGGATTGAGAAAACCACGGTGGCGTAGGTCGCCGTCAGTAACAGGTCGCGTTCGGGGCCGGGGGCTAACGAAAGGACCAGCGCGACTGAAATCCCGCCGCGCAAACCGCCCCAGGTCAGGATTTTGATGGTGTGCGGTCCCAGGTCGCTGCAGAAGCGGAGCAACTCCACCGTGATGGTCACGCTGACCAACCGCGCCAGCAGCGTTACCGGGATGGCCAGCATTGCAGCGGTGAGGTAGGCCGGCTGCCACTGCACGACGAGGACTTCCAGGCCGATCAGGACGAACAGCATGGCATTGAGGACTTCGTCGATCAGCTCCCAAAACATGTCCAGGTTCCGGCGTGTCCTCTCGGACATCGCGAATTGGCGGCCTGGGTTGCCGATGGTAATCCCGGCGGCGACGATCGCCAACAGGCCGCTCACGTCCAGGACATTCGCCAGGGCGTACCCGCCCGTGACCAGAGCCAGGGTCAGGAGTACCTCGACGCGGTAGTCATCAACCCGGCTCAGCAGGTAGTAGCCCACACCGCCCAGGGCCAGCCCCAGCGCGAGGCCGCCACCGGCCTCCCGCAGCAGCAGAAGACCGATGTGAGGCCAGTCCAGCGCGCTGCCGCCGTCATAGAGCCGGTAGCTGAGCACAAAAAGGACTACACCCACGCCATCGTTGAACAACGACTCGCCGGCGATCCGGGTCTCCAACGCCCTTGGAACGCCGGCCTGCTTGAGCAGGCTAAGCACGGCAACCGGATCGGTGGGCGAAATCAGCGCGCCGAATACAAGGCAGGTTCGGAAAGACACCCTGAGTCCTAACCGGCTGAACACGAACGTCATCAATCCGGCGACCAGGACGGTCGAGATCAGCACGGCCAGCGTGGCGAGCGCCGCCACGGACCATTTTTCCTCATGCAAACCCTTAAGGTCGACATGCAGCGAGCCGGCGAAGAGCAGGAAACTCAGGGCGCCTCCCAGCAGGGCCTGGCTGAAATCCAACTGAGCCAACCATGGGCGCACCTGGGTATCCAGATGCAGGCCCAGTCTGCTGCTGAGAATCAGAAGCAGGGAGCCTACCAGGGCGACAAGCATCAGCCCGATCATCGAGGGCAGCCGGAGGACGCGGTAATTGAAATAGCTCGCCGCGGCGGTCAGACTCAAGAGCGACGCGATGATTTGGAAGGGACTCATGCACGCAATGAACGCGCGTGGCTTGGCGGATGGTTGCTTGCATTGGCGGGCGGCAACACGCTCTTCACCCCTTTTTTGCTCGGCGTCGGTGAAGGTAGTTGCGACCATTCGCGCCCGAGCTCGGAGGGGAACGCGACGAGCGAGGCGGGCCGCTCACCGGGCTTGCGGACCGGTTTATCTCGGCACAATGTAGCCGCCGGTGAGCGGCGCCGGTTTGGTTTGGTCCGGGCCGTCAACGCTTCCTGGACGAACTCCCCTTCTTGCTTTCGAGAGGGGCAATGGGGCGCTGGCGGGCTCCGGGTTTCGGCGTCTTCGGTTTTGTGCGCGTGGCCGGGGCCTTGATCGGCACGCTTTTCTTAAGGCGGGTGGTTCCGGATCGTTTTGCGGCGCGACCCGGGGCGGGCGCGGAAACCGGCGACGGCTCGATCTCGATGCCGAAGACCTCGGCGATATCCCCGGTTGCGAGCGTACCGGCATCCTGAGCCGGCGCGCCGGTAGTGACGCTCTCAGTGGCTTCAGCAATCAACTCGCCGTGATTCACCCCGCGCAGGCGAAAGAGCAATTCGGGATTGTGATCCAGACGCGCACCGACGCCGTAGAGGGTTGCGGCGATGTGTTTGCACATGCCGGCCCAATCCGGGCACGAACAATCAAAATGGATCTGGGAAGGTTTAGGAAAGAGGCCGCTCTCCGGCGAGGTAATGATCTTCATGACTGCCTCGGAGAGTTTCCCCTGGAGCAGGTCGATCAGGCTGCCGACCTGGCCGGCGCACTCGGTTTTCAACGCCTTCCATTCCGCGGGTCCGACGGGCGCGATCGTAATCTTGACTTTGTAGACCTCAGTACCGCTGACCAATGCTTTCACGGAGCCGGGAGAAATCTGCAAATCAAGCACACAGCCGTTGCGCACGTAGGTGCGTCCCCGCGGAAGCCGGGTATCGTAATCGCTGTACGCTTCCAGATTGCGGCACCAGGCTTTTCCCCAGAAGGTAGTGGCGATTTCGCGTCCCTGGATGCGAATCGGTTCCAATTTCTCACCGCGCTTGGTTAGCTTCCGGGCAGCAGCCTCGGCGCGCTGACGTTTTTCCGCCACGCTGACGTACGGGAGTCGGTAGCCCCATTCCCATGACATAATCAGTCGACACTAATCGTTCACGGCGCTCTGGAGGTCAAGGGCGACGAAGCGTAATAACTCCTTGTCGGGCATCTCGGTCAGCAGTCGCTCAGCCCCTTCGAGCACCCCGGTGGCCAAGCCTTTTTTGTCCGCGATGAGCTGGTCGATGCGCTCCTCAATGGTGCCGCGACAGACAAATTTATGGACCAAAACGTTTTTCTTCTGCCCGATCCGAAAGGCGCGATCGGTGGCTTGATTTTCGACCGCCGGATTCCACCAACGGTCGAAATGGATGACGTGCGAAGCCGCCGTCAGGTTGAGGCCGGTGCCTCCGGCTTTGAGCGAGAGAATGAAAAAGGACGGCCCGCCATCCTCCTGAAAGCAGTCGACCAGGTGCTGCCGCTCTTTGACGGGGGTGCCGCCATGAAGGATCAGCCCGGGGCTTCCGAAGACGGTCTCCAGGTGGGCAGCCAGGGGTGCGGTCATCTCTTTGAACTGGGTGAAAATGAGCGCCTTCTCCTGCCGCTCGGCAATTTCCTCAGCAAGCTCGCGCAGCCGGACGAATTTCCCGCTCGCGGCGGGGTCAAACTGGCCATCTCCCAGCCAGTGCGACGGGTGGTTGCAGATTTGTTTGAAGCGGGTGAGAAAGGCCAGCACCAAGCCGCGACGCTGGATACCGGCGGCAGCAGTGAGCTGCTCAGCCAGTTCCGCCACTGACTGGCCGTAGAGGGACGCTTGCGCTTTGCTCAAACCGCACCAAGCCGTCAGCTCGGTTTTGTCCGGCAGATCCGAGATGATGTTCCGGTCGGTTTTGAGCCGGCGCAGGATGTACGGCTGGGTGATGGTGCGTAACGGGGCGAAATGGCGGGTGTGATCGTCGGTCAGCCGTTTTACGGTGCGACTAAACTCGGCGGTGGTGCCGAGCAAGCCGGGACAGAGGAAATCAAACAGGGACCAAAGGTCGCCCAGGCGATTTTCGATGGGAGTGCCGGTCAGGGCGACGCGTGCGTTGGCGTTAAGCTCTTTCACGGCGCGGGCCTGGCGAGTCCCAGGATTCTTGATGGCTTGGGCTTCGTCGAGAATGACGAGGTTCCAAGTGGATTTCCGCAGCCAGGCGAACCGGGCAAGCAGGCCGTAGGTGGTGATGACGAGGTCGCGTCCGCCGAAAGCCGCCTCGGGGTCAGCGGCGGTCTCTTTCAGAACCTGAGGGGGCGCCTCGGAGGGATGGACGAAGAACGCGTCGAGCGTGGGAGCAAATCGGGCGAGCTCACTTTTCCAGTTGGCCAGCAACGAGGCGGGTGCCACCAGAAGGGAAGGGCGGCGAGGGGCGGCAGGAGCTCTGGGGATGTCGCCCGGCATTGCAGGTTGGGCGTGCGCCTCGCGCGTTTCGCGTTTGATCTGGAGCAGCACTGCGATGGTCTGAACGGTTTTGCCGAGGCCCATGTCGTCGGCCAGACAGGCACCCAGGCCCAGTCGAGTCATGAACCAGAGCCAGTGAACTCCCTCGCGCTGGTATCCGCGCAGGGTCGCGCGAAGGTCTCGATTAGGCTCAAACGCTCCCAGGGCGGACGGGTCACGCATGGCCGTAAGTGTCTCGCGCAGCCAATCGCCGACCACGATACGCGACCAGGCACGCGCCTCGGGGTCGGTCGACGGATCTCCCGGGCCATCGGTACCGAGTCCGGCGAGCAGGCGCATCCCTTCGAGAAATGAAATGGCCCCGCCTTGTTTCTGAATGCACCGCCAATGCTCCAGTACCTGCTTGAGCCGGTCACGGTCAATTTCCACCCATTGGCCTTTGAGCCGGACCAGGTTCTCCTGGGAATTCAAGACCTGGTTCCACTCCGCCGCCGTCAGCGGCTGGCCGTCGAGTGCGACCTCGGCGGAAAAGTCCATCAGACTTTCCAGGCCAAACAGGCCGCTTTGCGTATTGCCGATGCGCACCTGGACCTGGGCTCGGGCGGGTCGCCCGGCTTTCCACCAGTCGGGCACCCGTACCAGGAGACCGCTTTCTTCGAATGACGGTGTGTCGCGCAGAAAGCGGTAAGCGTCCCGCGGGGTCCAGGCAAGCGCCTGGAACAGGCGGCGCGACTCGAGCAAGTCCCGGGCGAGCTTACTCTTTTCCGCAGCACGCTGGACTGGGGCCAGCAGGTTCGTCAGGGCGGCTTTATTTTGAGCGCCCGCGTACTCCTGGAGTGCGCGCGCCAGTGGTAAGTGCTGCGGCTTGCCGGCGCTGGAGAGCCGGTGGGTATAGGTCGCGAGAAAAGCGAATGGCCGGTCAGGATCGCGCTTGTTTTCCGCAAGATGAAACGTGACGCGACCGACGGTGTGCCAATGCGGGCTGAACGCCTTGAGCCAGGCATCGAGGCCCCTGCCCGCCGTCTCGTGAACGGTCCTTTCGCCCAAGTCCTGCCAGAGTTTCTCCAGCAGTTTCACGCTGAGAAATTCGCCTCCCCTCATTGGCGGACCCTGCTGGGCAAACATGGCCAATTCGTCTGCCGCGGCCGCAGGCAGGACGAGTGCAGCGTCGACACCGCCGCCGTTTTCGCGGCAAAGTTGCTGGAGATAAAGGCGGGCAAAATCGCGCCAGTAAGCCAGCGACGGAGGCAGGGGCAGGGTGAAGGCGCTGCCGGCCAGCAGCAAAAGGCCTTCAGCGTTCGAGGACTCGAAGGCAGCGTCGAAGCGGGAGATCCATCGACTGTCCAGGGCCGAGCCGGGCTCGGCCGTTCCCTGGAGGTATAAGCGGCTCGCCGGTGAAATCGCGAGTTCGACTGGCATGCAGAAATTTGTTATCTACGGCGGCGCAACTCGTCGGTGCGGCTTGAACAGCCCCGCACGATGCCCGCCGAAACAGGCGTCCGGCCTTAAGGCATGAATTTTATCAGGTCGTACGGAGCTCGCAATACGGAGAGCAAGAGCTGCCCGTAAAAAAAAAGAGCCCCGGGGTCCTTTTTGAGGAACCCGGGGCCCATCAGTTCTGGCAACGGCCTACTCTCGCACCGCCTCACGCGGCACTACCATCGGGGCTGCAGCGTTTCACGGCCGTGTTCGGAATGGAAACGGGTGGGGCCACCGCGCTCGGGTCACCAGAGGGCTGGCGAAGCTGAAGCCAGGCCCGGGGGGCTAGTGGGGGGGCTTCTCTACACTTCTTCTTGCCTCAACTTCGCCAGAAACTCTG
>JAFBAP010000098.1 GCA_019247695.1 Verrucomicrobiota bacterium
CCCCCGAACCCTGTCCGGAAGGCATGCTGCCGGCCGGTTCAGAGAACAAGGTGATGCACGCGCGCCTGAGCATTGGGGAAACGAAGGTGATGGCGTCCGACGGCCGATGCCAGGGAAAACCGAACTTCCAGGGGTTCGGCTTGTCGCTCACGGCGGCGAACGCGGCGGAGGCCGATCGGCTCTTTACCGTCTTGGCGGACGGCGGACAGGTGCAGATGCCGCTCGGCAAGACGCTTTTTTCCCCGCGCTTCGGCATGGTCGCCGACCGCTTCGGCGTGTGCTGGATGATCGTCGTGCCGCAGTGAAACCCGGCCGGACGCACAACCGCCAATCAAGGAAGCACACGTATGCGCTTTATGATGTTGATGATCCCGCGTGTCTACCAACCCGGCGCGCCGCCTGGGGAGAAGGCCGAAGAGGGGTTTACTCCACCCGCCGACGCCGTTGCGCGGATGATGCAGTACAACGAGGAGCTGGCGAAAGCCGGGGCGCTCATCGGGCTCGACGGCCTTCATCCGATATCCAAGGGCGCGCGCGTCCGGTTTACGCACGGCAAGGTCAAAGTGACCGACGGGCCGTTCATCGAAGCAAAGGAGGTTATCGGCGGCTATTGGATAATCGATGTGAAGTCCAGGGAGGAAGCGGTGGAATGGGCGAGGCGCTGTCCGGCCGCAGACGGTGACGCCATCGAGGTTCGCCAAATCTTCGAGATGCCGGACTTCCCTCCCGACGTGCGGAGGGCTGCGGAGAACCTCACGGTGCGCGCGCAGGTCGAGAAACAACGCAGCGGTTGCTGATCGTGACGTAATGCCGCAGCGCTCGATGGCTGAACGGTCTTAAGCATCCGCTTCAGACCGGTACCTGCGAGCGCCGGGGAAGGAGAACAATGCAAAAAATCACCCCATTCTTGTGGTTCGATGACCAGGCCGAAGAGGCCGCGAATTTTTACGTCTCCATCTTCAAAAACTCCAGGATAGAAAACGTTTCCCGTTATGGCGAGGCAGGGCATGAAATTCACGGCCGGACGGCGGGAACGGTCATGACCGTGGAATTTCAGCTCGAGGGACAGGATTTCATCGCGCTGAACGGCGGTCCGTCATTCAAATTCAACCCGGCCATTTCCTTTCAGGTCCATTGTGAGACGCAAGAGGAGGTAGACCATTATTGGGAGGCGCTTTCCGCCGGCGGCGATCTAGAGGCGCAGCGGTGCGGCTGGCTTAAAGACAGGTACGGTGTGTCGTGGCAAATCATCCCGACGGCTTTATCTGAACTGTTGCAGGGCGCGGATGCGGAGAAATCGCAACGGGTGATGAACGCGCTGCTGCAAATGGGCAAGCTCGACCTGAAACGCCTGCGCGAAGCGTACGAGCGGAAGTGAGGCGATGCGGAGAACCTGCCTCCGGCATACGGCGACCGTTCAGATACTGCACAAGATCGTCACCCAAAAAAGCAGGTTCATGGTGAGGAGGATGCCTGAACTGCTCCACCGCAGGCGGTGCATCGGCAATCCGCGCAGGAAAAGCCAGTCAAGCCCAGCGCCCAAGGCGAACCAGCTCGCGTAATTTTGCCACGGAGGCCAGCCTGGCTTGGGAGCGAGACCAGGATACCACTGCCAATAGCCGCGGATTTTCCAGGCCACGACCTCGAGGCTCAGGTCCGTGGCCACCGCGATCAGCCCGACCCAGACCGGACGCCAACGGGAGGCGGGCGCTACCGCGTGCCCGTTGACAACCACGATAAACCAGGCAGCCGGGATGGTCGCAGGCAGGACCGAAAAAAGCTTGGGACCGAGCCGGTCCGAGTAAACGTAGTCGCCGAAGGGAATGCCGGTCGTGACGCCGGCGAGCTCAACGAGCGCGGCCGCCCCGCCGACGCCCAGTGCACAGAACCAGGCTTTGGCCCAGGATACTTCCGAGCCGAGAGCGATAAAAGTCGTGAACGCGCCCAGCCACAACCAGACGGCGTCGGAACCGCTCAAGACCCGGGATGCCAGGTCAGTGATCCAGGAGCGCGTGATCGTCGACCGCAGGCGTTCCTCGTTGAGATTAAGCGGGACCACCAGAAATCCGACCGCGGTCCAGACGTAAAACACCAGGCGCGTGATCCGGGACAAGGAAAACGACGGTTTGGACGGCATGACTTCAGCGAAGGACCTGTTCCGCCACGATCTGGCCGCTGAGCAAGGTAAGCGGAATCCCTCCACCCGGATGCGTGCTACCACCCACGAACCAGACGTTGGGCAGACGGCGGCTCTGCAGCGGGGGCCGTTTGAAGGCGGAAAAAAGGCCGTGCGACGCAAAGCCGTACAAGCTTCCGCCGAACGCATTGAACCGCCGGGCAAAATCGAGCGGGGACAGGTAATGGCGCTCGACAACTTTCGTTTCAAGGCCATCGACCCCGAAGGCCGTCAGCCGGCGCAGGA
This sequence comes from Verrucomicrobiota bacterium, assembly GCA_019247695.1. Lineage (NCBI taxonomy): Bacteria > Pseudomonadati > Verrucomicrobiota > Verrucomicrobiota bacterium. The sequence continues at coordinate 2,423 of JAFBAP010000098.1, forward strand.
TCACGCGACCGTAGTGCTCGCGGATTCGCTCCCACCGGTTGCCTTCCTCCGGGTTGCGAAAAGCGGGCACGTTGACGAGTACGAACCAGTTTTCGTGCCCGGCCGGCGCGCGTTCCGGTTCAGTCTTGCTGTCGATGGCAACGTAAATGGTGGGCGGCGACGGCGGCGTGCGCTGATCAAAGATCTGCCGGAACTCGGTTTCGTAGTCATCGGAGAAGAAAACATTATGGTGCAGGAGCCCGGGGTGGCTGCCGCGTATGCCCAGCAACATGGCGAAGCCGGAAACGGCCAGGTCGCGGCGTTGGGAAGCGTACCCCCTGCGGAGCGGCGGCGGAAAGAGCCGGGCATCGGCTGAGAGCACGTCCTGATTGCAAATTACCAGGTCGCAGTGGAACGCCGTCCCGGCGCCCGTGGCCAGCGTGAACCCGCGCCCGGCAGGCTGCACCCCGGAGATCTCTGTACCGAACTCAAACCGGACGCCCTCTTCCCGGCAAATCCGCGCGAGGTTTTCCGCGATCCGGTACAGCCCGCCTTTGACGTACCAGCTGCCGAATTGGCGCTGGACGTACGGGATAATGGCAAATGCCGCCGGCGTGCGATACGGCGACGAACCGTTGTACGTCGCGAATCGCCCAAGGTATTGTCGCAGGCGTTTGTCCGTAAAGCAGCCGGCCGCCAGCTGCGCCAGGGTGCGCCGGTCGGCAATTTTGGGCAGATGCCGGAGCTTCGGAAGATTTTTCCAGCGGAGCTGTTTCCACCAGTCCTCAAGCCGGTGTTCCAGGAACGCTTCCGCTGAGAGGTCGTAAATCCCGGCCGCGTGGCGGAGCAGCCGGACCAAGTCCGGCCGCTGCCAGAAAGCTTCGTCTTCGTCGATCTGGTGCCGGTCCGGCCAGAAATACCGGCACGATGGTTCGAGCCGGATCAGTTCGAGGTCCCGATCAAGGTCTCGGCCCAGTTTTTGCCATAACCGCTTCAGGACGTGCGGCATCGTGACCAGCGACGGCCCGGTATCCCAGGTGAACCCGGTTGCCGAAAAAACGTTCATTTTGCCGCCGGCCCGGCAGCCCTTTTCAAAGACGGTCACCCGCAGACCGCTGCGCGCGAGTAACGCGGCCGCCGACAGGCCGCCGAGGCCCGCCCCGATCACCGCAACCTGTAGTCCAATCCTCATCTTTGCCGATACGCTTGCCGGCCCGCCGCCGAATCAGAATAACCCGGAAACGCAATTCCCGATCACCCGCAGCCGGTGAGCGCGAGTGCCGGCCGGCGACCCGATAAGGAGCGAATTGATCATCGGCCGGCAATCACCGATCGTCTTCCTTAATGGTTTCCAAAACGCCTTCGCGCATCATCTTCGCTTCGAGCGAACTTTCGGCCGACATGTTTTATGCGACGCGCTTTTCCGTGCCGGACCCCTTCCTGTTTCTGGAACAGAACGGCAGGAAAACCATTGTGCTCAGCGATTTGGAGGTGGACCGGGGCCGGTCGGAGGCCGCGGTCGACGAAGTGGTTTCGTTGTCGGCCCTCGAAAAGACGTTGGAAAAGAAGCTCAAGACCAAACCGTCCGTCGGCCAGACGCTGGCGAGCTTCGTGCGCGGGCGGCGGGTGCGCAAAGCATTGGTGCCGGCGAATTTCCCATTGGAACTGGCGGTCACCTTCAACCAGCACGGGATCGAGCTGGAGCCCAGGTCGGGCCTATTCTGGCCGGCCCGGGAATTCAAGACCGCGGCAGAGCTCAAAGCGCTCCGGAACGCCATCCGAATCACGGAGATCGGCCTGGCGCGCGCCTATGAGGTGTTGCGTGCCTCTGAGATCGGGCCCGGGCGCCGGCTCGTTTGGGCCGGACAGAAACTCACTTCTGAGCGGCTGCGCGCCGAGATCGATTGCGCCATCCTGCGGGC
>JAFBAP010000099.1 GCA_019247695.1 Verrucomicrobiota bacterium
AACTCCGAACTCCGAACTCCGAACTCCGAACTCCGAACTCCGAACTCCGAACTCCGAACTCCGAACTCCGAACTCCGAACGCCGAACGCCGAACGCCGAACGCCGAATGCCGAACGCCGAACGCCGAACGCCGAACGCGACACCCTCATCATTTGCGGCACTTTTCCGCTTGTGGCATTTGTGGCATTCTCTGCCGCTCCGAACCCCGAACTCCGAACTTTACCCGACACCCGACACCCGTTACTTCTTCATTTGTGGCATTTCGACAAGCCAGGCGTACGCGCGCCCGGCATGCAGCGTCGGCCGCCGGTGCTGTACTTCGTCCGGAAGCCGGCGGAGCTGGACGATGTCGCATCCGGGCACGAAGCCTTCAGGCAAGTCCTTCTGAATGGTTTGAAGCGCGGTCTGCTCAGCGATTTCTTCGGCGAGGCATCGATCCACGTCGGCTGAATGGTGGATACCCATAAACCTGGCCATCCCTTCCGGTTCGACTTCGACGACGACGGTACAGCCCTTCAGCGAGAAAACGTCGTTCGGTGGATCAAACGCATTACACCCGTTGAAACTGACTTTAAAAACAAAAAGGTTTGGTTCGTTCACGCTGAGGCTGCTCCGTTGAAGCTTTGCCGGGCCGTAAGCCGCGCCCGTGGGTTTGCTGAGCGACCTGGCAGGGCGAACCGGCCTTCACGGATGCCCAGAAAACATCCACAGGACGTTATCGGCACGGTGCCGCCGGGATTAAACCGGTGTGTGGCCTGAGTCGTGCAGCGATGATTTTTCGTGAACCGCAGGCAGGAACTCTCGTATCCGGTTCAGGCCGTGGACGACTTCGGCGTACGCCTGGCCAGCTTCCTGAAGGCGGCCTGAACGCCCCATACGCTCCAGGTCTCGCAAGGGAGGCACGACCGCCGTCATCCCGCAGTTGGCGCTTGCGCCCGCATAGGCGTGCGCGAGTTGCGCAAGGTCTTCTGCCGCGCCGTTCCTGATGGCGGTGTCCAGCCCGGCAATGAAATCGGCCGACTGCTCAAAATAAAGGTCAACCATTTCAACGAGCAGCCCCGGATCATCGTCGGTTACCTCCCTCAATCGTGGCGCGTCGACGGGAAGCGGACACGGGGCCGGTTCCGCGGGGGGATTGATTCGGGCCGGGACAGGCCCGGGCGCGCCGGCCGGGGACGGCCGGTAAGCCGCCGGCAATCGCTCCGTTCTGCTTCGGGTCGCCGCGTTTGACCGCTCAAGGGCGGCCCGGAGTTCCGGCTCGCGGACCGGCTTGGCGAGGTAATCGTCCATGCCGGCCGCGAGGCACCGTTCGCGATCGCCCGGCAGGGCGTGAGCGGTCATCGCGATGATGTAGACGGGCGGCTTCCACGGGCAGGGCCGGTCCGGATTTCGTTCGCGCTCGCGAATCGCGCGCGTCGCCTGGTAGCCGTCCATGTCCGGCATCTGGCAATCCATGAGAATAACGTCGTAATCGGTGCGCTCAAGGGCGCTGAGAACTTCGAGCCCGGTAGCCACGGTGCTGGTGCCGTGGCCGAGTTTACGCAACTGAGCCAAGGCGACCTTTTGATTCATGGCATTGTCCTCTGCCACCAGAATCCGCACCTTACGAGCGTCTGGGGCGGGAGGGGTCGAGGCCTTCTCCGGCGGCGCCGCCCTCGTCGCCCCGGTCACGGCATCCTCACCGGGCGCATTGCCCACCACGCTGACCAGACACTCCAAGAGGCGCGCTTTTCTGACCGGCTTGACCAGGTAAGCGTCGAGACCCAACTCCTTCATCTCCGACGGACTCAAGACCTGCCCGAGCGAGGTCAGCACGATGAGCCGGGTACCGGAAATCAGTGGGTCAGCCCTGATGGCGCGGGCAAGCATGATGCCGTCCATTTCAGGCATTTGCACGTCCAACAGCGCGACCTCGAATGGCTCACCCGCAGCGGCGGCGGATCGGAGGAGGCGCAGCGCCTCTTCCGCGCTGGAGGCGCTGCCGGCGTGCATCTTCCAGACGGAGGTCTGGTGGCAAAGAATCTCCCGGTTGATCGCGTTATCGTCGACCACCAGCACCCGTACGTCCAACAGGTCACGGCTGATTTGATCGTCCCGGCGCGCGCCGGCGGCCTGTTTTTGAAATCGGGCCGTAAACCAGAACGTCGACCCTTTGCCCGGTTCACTGTGCACCCCGATATTGCCGTGCATCAGGGTTGCCAACTGCTTCGCAATCGCAAGCCCCAGACCAGTCCCGCCGTATTTGCGCGTGGTAGAGGCGTCAGCCTGGCTGAAGGCCTTAAACAGACGGCTCTGCGCCTCGGGTGCAATCCCGATACCGGTATCTTCGACGTCAAATCGGATGACCGCATCGGACTCAGTCTCGCTCGCCAGAGAGACGCGCACGATTACCTGTCCCGCCTCGGTGAACTTGATGGCGTTGCTGATCAGGTTATTGAGAATCTGGCGCAGCCTTCCGGGATCACCGCGCAGGTGTGCGGGCAGGCAGGGGGGTATGGCGCCGGCCAGCTCGAGCCCTTTGGCCTGGGCGCTTTCAGCCAGGACCTGCAAAGTCGCCTCAACGGTCTCAACCAGATCAAAGTCCAGGTGCTCGAAGGTGAGCTTGCCGGCTTCGATCTTGGAGAAATCCAGAATGTCGTTAATGATCGCCAGAAGTGCGTCTGCGCTGGTGCGGATGGCCTCGGCGAATTCGCGTTGCTGCGGGTTCAATGCGCTGTCAAGCAACAAGTCAACCATCCCGATCACCCCGTTCATCGGGGTGCGAATCTCATGGCTCATGTTCGCCAGAAACTCACCCTTCGCCCGGGCGGCAGCGTCAGCCGCCTGCTTGGCCTGTCTCAATTCCTGTTCCGCAAGTTTGCGTCCGGTAATGTCACGCGACAATCCAAAGGTGCCGATCACGTTGCCGGCCGAATCGCGCAGGGGCATTTTGGTGGTCGAGACCCACGTTTCGCGTCCGTCGGGCCAGGTCTCCTTTTCCTCGATACCGATCAAAGGCTGGCCGGTTGCGATGATCCGGCGCTCATCGGCCAGGGCTTGGCTCGCGTGCGCGTCGGTAAAGATGTCAGCGTCGGTTTTACCGAGAATCTCCGACTGATCCTTGCAGCCGGCCATGGCGAGCACGCCGTGGCTTGCGGCCAGGAAGCGGCTTTCGCGGTCCTTGAAGTAAATGTTGTCGGGGAGGTGCTCCATGAGCGTGGACAGGAAATCCCGGTCCCTCATCAGCGCGGCTTCGTCACCGTTGGGCCCGGTTACCTCCCGGCACACGCCGATGACGCGCTGCGGGTGTGTCCCGGTGCCGCGGCAGACTTTGAACCACATCTCCAGCGTGCGTTTGCGACCGCTTGCGGGGTCAAGCAGCTGAAACGTACTGCTGCCCTGCCCGCCGTGTGCCGCCAAGGCGGCCTCGATCTCGCGGCTCAGCCGCGCCCGGTCACCCGGCTCCAGGAGCGCGAGGAAGTCTTCGTGGCGGCCGGAGAAACCGCCCGGCGCGAGACCGCAGAGAGCATGCATCCGGTAATCCCAGCGCACGCGGCCGTTGGGCAGATCCCAAGCCCACTCGCCCAGTCCCGCCGTCTGGAGGGCTAGATTCAGGCGTTCCGGCAATTGATCCTGAGAAGAGAGCGTGTCAGTCATACAAGGGACGCGCGGCGCGAATGTCGTGTTGCATTAGGTTAACGTACGGCGGCAGCCGAGGTTTAACCGAGTAATCATTATAATTGCTAGAATCTGCTCGAGGGACGGCAGCCCGGGGCGCCGACTTGCCCTCCAGGGCCATTTGTTTCGTTAAAGGTCGTTAAGGGGCGCCGGCAAAGGGTCGCCTCTGGTCTTGGCCTTGCCACAGGGCGGTGGTGCTTGCGCCTGGCCGCTGCAGGCGCGGTCGATACCCGGAAAACGCTTCAAGCGCTTTTGCGGCCCGCACCAGGAATAAATTACGCGGCCATTTTGCCGATTATGCGCTTCGGGACCCCGTGCCTTGGCCGGCGGGACGGTAAAATTCGTCGAGGAGGGCGACCGCACAGAAAACCACGTTGAATTGTAACCGAAAAATTTTAGGCCGATGCGCCAGAAGACATGCCAGAATAAAATTTCTGGGGACTCGGTCGCCATCGATATGACCGCCGCGGCCGCCGCAAGCGTCCCGCCACCACCTTCCTGCTCAGCGCCTGAGTTCACCGCTTCGGCTGAGGGGCTCTTCCGTCGTGAGGAGCTTCGCCTCCGGATCCGTGCGGAGGAACATTTTTTCTGGATGTTTCTAATTCAGTGGATTGCCGGGATCATCGTCTGCGGGTGGGTGTCGCCGCTGGCCTGGGAAGCAACCCAGGCGTCCCTGCACGACCGCCTGATCATTCCGGTGGGACTCGGCGGGCTGCTCGTGGGCACCCCGATGGCGCTTATCCGCTTTTTTCCAGGCGTTTGGTTCACGCGCCACGTCGTGGCCGCGGCGCAGATGCTGTTTGGGGCCTTGTTGATCCAGGCGACCGGGGGCCGGGTCGAAACGCACTTTCATGTGTTCGGGTCCCTGGCGTTCCTGGCATTCTATCGCGACCCGTGGGTCTTGCTTACCGCGACGGTGACGGCCGGGCTTGACCAGGGACTCCGTTCGCTTTTCTGGCCGGAGTCGGCATTCGGGGTGGCAACCGGGAGCTTTGGCCACGCCCTGGAACACGTCTGCTGGATGCTGTTTGAAGACACGTTTCTGTTCTCGTCGATCGCGCTGAGCCGGCGGGAAATGTCGCGACTGGCAAGGGAAGAGCACCATCGATTGCGCGCCATCACGACCGAACTTGCGACGGCCCAGGAAGATGCCGCGTTGATTCTGGCGACCGTTCTGCAAGGGCTGTTCCTGCTCGCTCCGGATCTTCGCATCCGCGGCGATTACTCGCGGGCATTAGAAAGCCTCTTGCGCCGCCACGACTTGGTCGGGGCCCACTTTCTCGAACTGCTACGCCCGTTGGTGTCCGAAGAACTCTATCGGCTGACGGCGGACTACCTGAACCTGATGTTCGACCCGCGAAAAATCGAATTGCTGCTGGCCAGGTTTAATCCGTTAACGTGCGTTGAGATCACCTTCGACGGCCCTGACCATAAGCTTTGCCGTCGCTATCTTGAGTTCGGCTTTCACCGGGTACAAAACGGAAAAGAGATCAGGCACCTGCTGGTGTCGGTTCAGGACATTACGGAGCGGGTAACGCTGCAGCATCAGGTGCTGGAGGCGTCGTACCGGGAAAAGCGCCAATTGCAGATGGCGCTGGAGATGCTGATGGTGAGGCCGCGGCAACTGGAGCGGTTTGTGAGCGATTCGCGGGAAGCCTTGAACCGCGTCAACCAGGCGCTTTGCGGCAACGGGAAATTCGGTTCGGGTTATCTTCGGGACCAGGAACTACGGTCGCGCCTGGCGGCGGTGTTGCACCAGGTTCGAGCGGTCCGGGCGTACGCTGAGATTTGCAAGCTGACGTTTTTCGCCGACAAGGCGGTGGCGCTGGAGCGCCGGATCACGGAACTGCAAAAACGTCCGAAGCTGGACGGGGAGGATTTCCTGCCAATTACCGTCGGGCAAGCCGAGATGGTGGCAGACCTTCAGGGGGTCACGACGGTGCTGGCGCAATTGTTAGACCGTGACGAAAAAGCGTCCGGCGAACGATTCTCGCGTTCCCAACCTATACCGAAGCCGACCCAGGCGCGGAGCACCGTCTCAGCCACCAACCCCGCCGCGAAGTTCTGAATCGCGATGCCGCGCCGCGGCGGCTCGCCTGTTTCAGTTTACCGTGGCGAGCACCGTAGAATGCCCGTTGGTGAAGTGAACCCGGCTGGCCCGCGCAACCGTAGACCCGCTGCTGCCGTCGTCGGTGCGTTTCTTCAGACCGCTCAGTTCCGCGTACAACGTCAAGGCCGCGCCGACGACCTGATCCATGTTGTAATACCGGTAGGTGGCTAACCTGCCGACGAAGTGCGTATCCGGCGTTTGTGCGGCCAAGGCTTGGTATTTCTTGTACAAGGACGCGTTCTCCGGACGGGGCACCGGGTAGTAAGGGTCACCTTCGGAAGACGGGAACTCGTAAAGGATGCTCGTCTTGGAGTGCTCCTGCCCGGTCAGGTATTTCATTTCCGTGACGCGGGTGAACGGGTGTTCGTTCGGGTAATTAATCACCGGCGCCGGCTGGAAGACGGGCCGGTCATGGGTTTCATGTTTGAAGTGCAACGACCGGTACGGGAGTTTTCCGTAACAATAGTCAAAAAACTCGTCGATCGGGCCGGTGTAAATCATTTCGCGAAACGGAATCAAGGCCGCCACTTCGCGGTAATCGGCGTTCAGCAGGACCTTGATATTCGGATGGTCGAGCATGTTCTCAAACAGCCGGGTGAAACCGAGCAACGGCATCGCCTGGTAAACGTCGCTGAAATACCGGTCGTCACGGTTCGTGCGCGTAGGGACGCGGCTGGTAACGGAGGCGTCGAGTTCCGACGGATCCAGTCCCCACTGCTTCCGCGTGTAACCCCGGAAAAATTTCTCGTACAGCTCCCGGCCGACTTTGCTGATCACCACGTCCTCGCTGGTACGGATGACGTCCCTTTTCTCGGCCTTGCTTCTCAGAAAATCCTCAACCTGCGAGGCATTCAGGTTCAAGCCGTAAAGTTTGTTGATCGTATCCAGGTTAATCGGGATGGGCACAAGCTGGCCGTCGACGCTGGCGAGCACGCGATGTTCGTAGGTACGCCATTCGGTGAAGCGCGACAGGTATTCGAAGATGTCTCTGGAGTTTGTATGGAAGATGTGCGGGCCGTACTTATGAACCAGGATGCCCGCACGGTCATAATGATCGTAGGCATTGCCTCCGATGTGATTTCGGCGGTCTATGATCAGTATTTTTTTGTTAGATCCACACGCGAGCCGTTCAGCTAAAACGCTGCCGGCGAACCCTGCGCCTACGATCAAGTAGTCAAACATAAATTGTTTTCCTCACAATTTTTCACACGCGTGCCAATCACGCTCCTGCTCCTATTACGCGCTTCGGTTGAGCCGACGTCAGAAACTCCTGGATATGCCGCTCCAGGTTTTCGACGATAACCTCCCACGTATTGTTTGCCGCCATCGTCAAACCACGGGCGATTTTGTCGCGCCCCGGCGTTTCTGCGGCGCGCTTGCAGCGGGCGCAGAATTCGTCGTGGGATGACCCGATCTCCACGACGTCACTGAACTGGAGGACGACGTCCTCGATCGGCGTGGAAACCACCGGGCGGCCTGTGGCCATGTATTCAAGGATCTTGGTCGGATTGATATATTCGGTGGCCTCGTTAAGGGCGAACGGCACAAGGCACACATCGAAAGCAGCCGCGTACCGGGGTAGGTCTTTGTAATCTCGTCCACCTAAAAAGTGCAGGTTTTGGCGTTTGGGGAAATCAGCCGGGTCGACTTTGATCCAGGGTCCCACGAGCACCACGCTGCCGCCGGCGTTATAGCCGGCGAGGCGACCCAACAGTTCATAGTCCATCCGTTCGTCGATAACGCCGAAAAATCCGTAAATGGGTTTGGGAAGTTGCGCCACCTCGGGTGGAAGCTCAATGCAGGGATCCTGCGCGCGAGAAAAATGTCTAACATCCACTCCACACCCATAGGCATGCGTGTTCGAATTGAATTTCCGCTTTTCCTGACCCAGTTTGGGACCGCCGGCAAACACGACGTCAGCAACGCGCAGTAGTTCGCGTTCACGGTCCACCAGGGCCGGAGGAGCGCCGCGGAACTGACTCAGCTGATCCATGCAATCGTAGACGATGCAGATCTCACCCATTTTGCCCGCGAAGGCGGTCACAGCCATCGGATCGTAAAACCATTGCACCGGGTTTCTGAACCGCAGCCCCAAGGGGCCCGACAGAACTTCCTTTACCAACCGGCGGCGCTCATCGTCGACCCACGCTCCATCCTCCCACCGGGCGCCCGGCATCGCCATGCGGAGCACGGTGATGGCCGGAAATTCAGCAACTTCACGAATCTCAAGGCGAGCTTGATCAATGTTCGGGTCCGGCACCGGTCCTTCCACAAATAGCACCGGATGGCGGGAAGAAAGGCGTGACAGGAACTGTTGCGGTCTCTGCCATACCCAATCCCATCCCAGGTGCGAATGAACAATGATTGGGTATTCCGGATTTGATAACGTGAGATTCATGCTTGGTTACTCCTACGGTTCGCGGGTCCGCGATCATGCGGAACCACTGGCCTTGCAGGAAAATTCTCCTTCTCTTCGTATGGTAAGAGCCTCCTGACCGTCAGAAAGCTCCTGATGGTTTGATCAGGTTTTTTACTGGTAAATCAAACTTGTCACTTTCGACCATTTTTCGAAACAGACCCGGCCATTCGCTAAGCGCCCGGAACGTTCCGTCCTGCACGATCTGGCCCCGTTCAATCACCAGCACCCGGTCACAATTTTTGACGGTTGAGAGCCGGTGCGCGATAAAGATTGCGGTTCGTCCGACCAGTAGGCGCTCGAGGGCTTCTTTCACGAGGCGTTCACTCACCACGTCCAAGGCACTGGTGGCCTCATCGAAAAGCAGAAAATCAGGATCATGCAATAAAGCCCTGGCGATGGCCAACCGCTGGCGCTGGCCCCCGGACAAGCGGGTGCCGCCCTCACCGATCGGCGTTTCGAGCCCTTGTGGAAGTTCACGGATAAACTCCCACGCGTTGGCCAGTTCGCACACGCGGCGGCAGTCAGCTTCGCTCGCGTCTGCACGCATGAGCAGCAGGTTTTCGCGGATCGTGGTCGCGAAGAAGTACGGGTCCTGCGGCACGACCCCGAATCGGCGGCGCACGTCGGCGGTGTTTACGCGGCGCAGGTCAACATCTCCAATCCGGATGGCTCCCTCGTCGGGATCGTAAAGGCGGAGAAATAGTTTTGCCAGCGTCGTTTTGCCGGATCCACTCGGGCCGACGAACGCGACTTTCTGGCCGAAGGGAATCGTGATGTTGATATTTCTGAGGATCGGCTGGCCGGGTGTGTAGGCGAAACTGACGCGGGAGAGCGTGATAGCGGCCGTGGCCGGTAACGTGCGGCGTTCTTCCGGGGCGGGATCCGGGGTGGTGGTGTCCGTCCTCAGCACGTTGACGAGCCGCTTGAGGCTAACCTGCGCCTGACCATGCATGGTCCCCACGGTGAAAAGACAGTTCAGCGGCAACTGGAGCGCGGCGTAGGACGCGAGAAACGCGACGAGTTGTCCTTCACTCAGGTGGTGGTCAAGGTAGCGCCACGTGCCGACGGCGCAGAGCAGGACGAAGCAAAGGTAATTGAGCGCTTCGGCACGCATGTTGACGCGGTGCGTCTCCACGTCGCGCTGGTACGCCTGCCTGCGCAGCTGGTCTGCATTCTGCCTGAAAGTCTCTCCCATCCGCTCTTCAACGGCATGAATCTTCACATCGCGGTTGCCGCGAAATATGTCGGTTACCCGGCCGATGATCCGGGTTTCTGCCGCCTGATACCGCTGGAACAGAGACTGCAGCCGGCTGCTGCCGTAACGCATTGTCAGCACGGTGGCAATTACCAGGAAAAGCAACACGAGGCTTAGGCTCCAGTCCCAGAATAAAATCCAGACGCTTGAGACGAGGAAAGTGGTAATCGAGTTAGGCACGTTGATGACGGCGTTATGAAAGAACATGCTGATGTCCATCACCGGTGAACCCATCACGTAGGTAAAGAGTTCACCGCTTGAATGACGGCCATGGAAACGCAGGCAGAGGTGATTGATGTGGCGGAACAGCCGGACCCTAAGCTCGAGGATGATTTTCTCGCGGACGGAGGTAAAAATTTTGTAGCTCCCGAACCAGGCCCCCATCCGGACCACGAAAGCCGCGAGCAGATATATTCCCATCAACATACCGAGCCGCTGCAGCCGCTGGACCGGGGAGACGTTCGCAGGCCGCATGACGTCATCTACCAAATACCGAGGGATCAAGGTCTGAAAGGCGATGGCGAATCCGGGCAGGGCATTCAGCAGAAGGGCAAGGGCAATGGCGTACCGGTGCTTATACGCATACGGCTTGATGAGTTGCCAAAGGGTCTCAGGGTATTCCTGATTTTTGGACCGGGGAAGGACCCGATGCATCGGAATAGATGGTTCCCACAGCGCAGGATTATCTCCGTAGCATTCCGGGCTCCCTACCACCATAACTTCTTGTTCCTGAATCGTCTCCACTGTATATCTCCCTCTTTATCTGGGCTAACCCCGAACCGAAAAGCGAACGGGGACGGAAATTTGGCTGGACGGGCGCTCAAATTCTGTGTTGGTTGCAGACTCTTTTCGCATAGCAGAGCGTTTTGGGCGGTGGAATTTAAAGAAAGCAGAAATTCCGACCCCTGGTCAGTGTGCTGAGACAGAAAGCCCGCCATCCTCCGTAGACGCATCTTCACTTAGTTTTATTTACCGCAATCCATGGAACACATCGGTTCGCGTCCTTACAGGTCCAATGAAGCTTGGCGGCAGCCATTTCGTTGGGTGTCCGGCATTGAAGGCTCGATTATTCCACACCTCAACATCGACCAGTATCGCTGGACACAACACGATCGACTTTGGAAACAGGACCTTGAACTTACAGCGTTGGATCTTAAATGCCATTGGTTGCGGTATTCCCTTCCGTGGTCAGCTATCCAGAGCACCCCAAACAGCTGGGATTGGTCGTGGTGCGATGACCGCTTTGACGTAGCTGCGAAGCTCGGCATTCAGTTAATTGTTGACCTGGTGCATTTCGGCGTGCCGGCCTGGTTGCAGGATGCATTCGGCGATTTGCTGTTTCCGGACGCACTGGAAGCCTTTTCCCGGGAATTCGGCCGGCGCTACCGCGGGCATCCGGCCGTAGCGAGCATTTGTCCGGTTAATGAGCCTCTCGTGACGGCTTTTTTCGCAGGAGACGCCGGTTTATGGCCGCCGCACGGGACGGGGTTGCAGGGCTACATGGTGCTTTTGTCGCGTATTGCGCAAGCGCTCTCCCGCTCGATCCGGGCCCTTCGTGAAACCATGGGTGAAGTCGAGATCATCCTTTGCGATTCGCTGGAGGTCGCCAAGACGGACGAACCTGACTCCAGTGAAAAGACGAGCCCGCACCTGACGGAATCACTTGGTGCGGACGTGGCGCGCCGGATGGAACGGCGCCACGTCGTGATGGACCTGGTGCTCGGCAGGATTGGTCCCAAGCACCCGTTACGGCAGTGGCTTCTGCAGCACGGGATGCCGCTCTATGACCTGAACTGGTTTCTGCGGCACCCCCAGGAGGTCGACGTTATCGGACTCGATTACTATTTCCACACGGAGGTCGAGCTCTACACCAGCCCGGAAGGGTATTACCGGCAGCGTCCGGCCCGGAAGCCCTACGGCCTTTACCGTGCGACCCAGGCCTACTGGCACCGGTACCATCTGCCGTTCATGATCACCGAAACCAGCGCCGCAGGGACGGACGCGGAGAAGCTCGCCTGGCTCGAAAGGTGCGTTGAGGATGTGCGCAGGCTGCGTGCGGACGGCTTTCCCTGCATCGGGTTTACGTGGTGGCCCCTGCTGGATCACCTCGACTGGGACGGGGCGATGCTCCATCAGACGGGCCATATTCATCCGGTCGGGATCTACTCGTTGCGCCGGACTGAGGAGGGTGAACTCGTGAGAGAATCGACGGGACTGGCTGACCGGTTCCGCGCCCTGGCCCAGGGCGGTGACGCCGCGGTCGGGCCGGTGGCCGCTGAACGCCTCGTCGCGCGCGCCGGCACTGCGGCAGCCCGGAAACGGACTCCGGCCCGACGGGCGGAACCACCGCAGGCGGCGCAACCGCCGCTCGTCATCTACAGCCGCCATGCTTGGGAGGCATTCCGGAACCGGCCGCATCATCTTGCCCGGCAGCTGTCGGCGGATCGCCGGGTGCTGTTCATTGAGCCACCGGTATCTCCGTTTGTCGCGCAGGCGCCGGTCCGGGCTATCCGGCAGGTTGACGGCCTGCCTCTGCTTCAGGTGTTCAGGGGCCCGATGTTCCGTTCGGGCACGCCGTCGCAAGCCTATGACGCGATGCTCGAACACCTTGCCTCAGAATGCGGGCACGGCGGTTTTCCGGTGCATGAAGCCATCCATTGGGTACAGGATGCCCCGCTCGGGTTGCGGCTGCGGGACAGGTTTGGCGAGGCGCCGCTGGTGTTCGACGTTCTCGCAGGAGAAGGGGGGACCTTGCCGCTGTGCAAGGTCGCCGACGCGGTGGTCTTCCGAAGCCGAAGCCAGCAGGCGCGTTTCGGACCGGCGGTTCGGGGGTTGAATCGTTTTATCCCCGACGGAGTCGACGTCCGGCATTTTCTGAAAGCGATTCAGACCCATACGGCGGTGCCGCATGACAGCCGGTTCATTCATCGCCCGGTGCTGGCGTATGCAGGCACCATCGACGAGCGCCTCGATCTCAAGCTGCTGGCCAGGCTGGCGGCTGAAACCCTGGACTGGAACGTGGTCATGCTCGGGCCGCTGGCGCGGATTTCACCTGAGAGCTTGCCGCGCATGGGAAACATTTACTGGCTGGGCTCGAGGCCGTACGCAGACCTGCCGAATTACCTGCGCGGGGTGGACGCCTGCATCATCCCGTTTCGCCAGACGGCCGAGATCAACGACTACATGCCCGGGAAGGTTTACGAATACCTCTGCGCGGGCCGTCCGGTCGTCGCGACCCAGATACGCGAGCTTGCCGGCCGGGATTTCCAAGGGGTGCACGTGACGACTTCCCGGACCGAGTTTGTCAGGGCCTGCCACGAGGCAGTCTCGCCGATGATGGCGGCAACCCGGCGCGAGCTCATCCGGCAAGTGGCGGGACGAAACTGGCGACAAGCCGGCCTGGAAGCCGGCGAAGTTCTGAACCATTTCCGCGCCGGCCGGGTAACGCTGCGAACGCCGCATCCTGTACCCCTGAGGCCGGTATGAGTTTCACCCGGAGTTTGGCGTCACGAATAAGATTTTCGTTGCGGGACGAGGTAAATTCCTAAGAATGGAGGGCCATGGCGGAGCCCGTGAAAGAGCGGTACGTTGAATCACCTGAGAATCAGGCTGATTCCCCGGAGGAACTCGATAACCAGGTACAACGTGCCCAGGAGCAACTTCTCCAGTTAAAGCGCCAGCAGGAAATGATCGAGCGCCAGAAACGGGAGCTCGAAGAATTAAGCCGGAAGCAGGAGGAACTGGAGCGGGGCCGCGCTGAGATGATCGAGAAGCTGAGCCGTTCGATGGTGACCATCGAACGTGAGACTTACGAGGCGGAAAAAAGGGTGGAACAACTGCGTGCGACCAACGCCGCGTTCCTTCAGCACCTGGATGCGCTGGAACGGATCAACCCGAAGAACTGGAGCAATGCGGACCTGCATAAGGAGCTCAGCAAAGCCCTGAGCTCGGTTGATGACGCGCGGACGGAGTTCAATAAATCGATCACGAAGATCAATGCCAAGTCAGGCGAGGAGTTGCTCGCGCCGGTCACGGCGATCGGCGGGTATGACGACGCGGCGGAGGCGGGCGCAGTGAATTTCGGGCTGTGGCTCAAGCGAGGCCTGGCTTTCACCCTGCCGCTGATCGTGTTCGGGATCATTGCCCTGGTGATCACGCTGTGCTTGCGGTAAAGAGGAGGTCTCAAGGGCGGATATGGCTCGAAAAGCTCGATTTAACGGCTCGCCCATTAACGCGAAGCAGCAGGAACTCTCGGAAAGGGAGCAAGCCCTGCAACGCGAGATGGCCCGCTGCAAGCGCCTGATTGAGGAAGCGCCGTTGCGGGCCAGGCAGGCGGAGGAGCGCCGGGAACAAGAACGCGTGGAGCAGAGCGAACGGCGCCACCAGCAGGTCGTGCTCCGAACGAACACCGGCAGGAGCCCTTTTGATGCGTCGGATGTGCTCCACGGCACCGGGGACGAAGAATCGGGAGATGAACGCCCGACGAAGCCCCGTCGCGCCCAGCGTCGTGCCGCCCGGACCCAGTTGGCGGTGATGCTGGTGGCGGTGATGGTGGCGGGTGCATTTGTACTTTTTTTACTGGTCCAACTGATCCAGCATCTGGGATGAGTCCGGAAGATCTCGATGTCGAGTACGTCGCCGAATTAGCCCGCATCAAACTCACCCCCGAAGAGGTTGCCACATTCCGGTCTCAGCTTGGGCACATTCTTGATCACGTCGCCAAGCTGAACCGGTTAAACGTTGCCGGAGTGGAGCCTACGGCCCACAGTTTCCCTCTCTACAACGTATTTCGGGCCGACGAGGTAAGGCCGGGCCTGCCCAGGGAAGACGCGCTGGCCAACGCTCCCCGCCAGGCACAGGGATTATTTCTGGTGACGAAAGTTTTGGATTAAGGCTGTGGATCAGATCTTTACGCTCGATGTGCACGGGTTGCGCTCGAAGATCGCCGCAAAGGAAGTGTCGCCCATTGAGGTGGTGCGGGCCTTGGCGCGCCGGATCGAGGCGGTGGATCCCGCGATTCGGGGGTACCTTTCCTTTGACCTGGAACAAGCGATCCGCGACGCCGAAGCAGCTGACGTGACCAGGCCGCTCGGCGGTGTGCCGATCGCGATCAAAGACCTTATCAGTGTCCGGGGCGCACCCTGCACGTGCGGGTCCAAGATCCTGGCCGGATACCGTGCCCCGTACGACGCGACGGTGATTACCCGGCTGCGTGCGGCCGGGGCGATACCGTTCGGTCGCGCCAACATGGATGAATTTGCCATGGGATCGTCGACCGAGAATTCAGCGTTCGGCCCCACCCACAACCCGTACGATCCGGCTCGAACCCCGGGCGGTTCCAGCGGCGGGTCGGCGGCGGTGGTGGCATCCGACGAGGCGTTCACTGCGCTGGGGTCAGATACCGGAGGTTCGATTCGCCAGCCGGCGGCCTTTTGCGGGTGCGTGGGTCTGAAACCGACTTACGGCCGGGTGTCGCGTTACGGTCTCGTGGCTTTTGCATCGTCCCTCGACCAGATCGGCCCGTTCACGAAGACTGTCCGGGATGCGGCCTTGCTCCTACAGGTGATTTCGGGCGTGGATCCCTGCGACTCCACGTCGCTGAACGAACCCGTGCCGGATTTCACGGCCGGCCTCGAACGGGGGGTCAAGGGAATGCGGCTCGGGCTGCCGCGTGAATACTTCATCAGCGGGCTGGATCCGCAGGTGGAGCGGGCCGTCCGCCGGGCGGTTGACCATTATGGGAAGCTCGGTGCCGACGTCGTGGAGGTTTCGCTCCCCCACACCGAGTACGCGCTCAGCACCTACTACATCATCGCCCCTGCCGAGGCATCGGCAAACCTCGCACGCTTCGACGGCGTCCGGTACGGTTACCGGGCGGAACAACCGGCGGACCTGCCGGACCATTACGGCCGTACCCGGGAAGCGGGATTTGGGGCGGAGGTAAAACGCCGGATCATCCTGGGCACGTACGCGTTGAGTTCGGGGTATTACGACGCCTACTACTTAACCGCGCAAAAGGCGCGTACGCTCATTCGTGAAGATTTTTCCCGCGTGTTTAAGGAGGTTGATGCCGTGATCTGTCCTACCTCGCCCACGCCGGCGTTCAAACTGGGTGAACGGGCAAACGATCCGCTGAGCATGTACCTGGCCGACGTTTTTACACTGGCTGCGAACATCGCCGGGATTTGCGGCATCAGCATTCCCTGCGGGTTTGCGGAGGTGGAAGGCAAATTTTTGCCGATCGGCCTCCAGATCCTCGGCGACACCCTCGAGGAAGCCCGGCTCCTGCAGGTCGCCAACGCGTACGAGCAAACGACCGACTGGCACAAACGGCGGCCCGGGCTCGCGGGCGTAACGGGTAACGCGTAACGCGTGGCGGGTGGCGGGTGGCGGGTGCATTTGCCGAGGTTGCTCTTCCCATGTCAGGCAAGGTCGCGAACGCCGTCAACGCGTTAC
>JAFBAP010000100.1 GCA_019247695.1 Verrucomicrobiota bacterium
AGGAATGGTACGCAAACCTGCAAGAGGTCACCGCAGAACTCGAAGCCCGGGGTGCCCGTTGCCGGCCGGTCCTGCTGGATATCGAAGAAATCAAGCAGTACTGCCGGGAACAGGGGGTTCCCAACAATGGCGCCGCGCGTGCGTCCCTGGCGGCCCGCAGAGCACAGCAAGATATCTGGTAACGCTCTTACCACCAGAGGGTGGCGCTTATGTCCCGGGCAAAAAATCTCACGGTGAAAGCGTTTGCCGAGGAATTGGAAGCCCGGCTGAGCGCCATGACGGTTGAGGATCTGCGCCAACTGGTGCGCGACATGGCCCAGGAAGTGACGCCGCCCGGCCGGCGTCCATTTCTTCAACGGTTGCACCCGCGGGGATCGACGGCATGCCACAAGCGGAAAATGTCACAAATTCAGGGGGGAGTCGCGGTTTTGAGCCGATTGGAACCGCCGTTTCCGACGTGGTTGTGCCGGGGTTTGCCCCGGAGGGGCACCTGATTTCAGCGCGGCATTTGCCTAAAATCAGCCGTCCCTCCGAACGCCGGGCGCCAAACCGCGAACTTTGAACTCTTCCTCTTCTCGCCGTGGTCGCCGTGTTCCGCCGCGGCGCCGTGTGAACTCTATCGCCGTGCCCGTCGTGTGACCGTGGCCGCTGCGTGACGGGAAAAGCTTGCCATGGAAATGAAAAACAGATTCATATTCTGTTATGAAATTAGTTCGTTTCCATCGATGCGGCGATGCCCGGGGCCGTGACGGCTGGTTGCTCCTGCTGGGTTGGGTGGCCATTTTCCTTTTCCCGCTCGTCCGTGAACTGAAAGCGGAACGGCCGGTGACGTTCGCCCATTATAACCTCGAAAATTACCTGGTGATGGACCGCAAGGAGCACGGCCAGATCGTTCACGAAGCCAAGCCGGACGCGGAGGTCGGCCCGCTGATCCGGATCATTCAGCAGATCCACCCCGACCTGCTTGGTGTGGCGGAGATGGGGCCGCCGGATCAATTCCGGAGTTTCCGGGAACGGCTGGCGGCGGCCGGCGTCAGTTTTGCGGACGAAGAGTACGTGCAGGGCGCCGATCCGGACCGGCACCTGGCGTTTCTCAGCCGGTTTCCGATCGTGGCCCGGCATTCGCAAGGGAACGTGCCGATTGATATGCCGATGCCGGAACGGCCGGAGGCGATGCGGCGCGGTTTGCTTGACGTCACCGTCGAAGTCAACCCATCCACCCGGATCCGCCTGGTCGGCGCCCATCTGAAATCCAAACTGCCGATTCCCGAAGGGGAAGCCCTGGTTCGCCGGGCTGAGGCGCAGAAGTTGCGAGAGCACGTCGAAGCGATCCTGCACGAGGCGCCTGACACGCTGCTGCTCGTTTACGGGGACCTGAACGACACGAAAGATGCGCCGGCGATCGCCGAAGTGGCCGGACCCCGCGATGATCCCGCCGCCCTGTCCGACCTCTGGCTGGCTGATGCCGACGGAGACCGTTGGACTTACTATCGGCGGTACACCGACACTTACGCGCGCATCGACTATATTTTCGTGAACCGGAAGCTTTTCCCCAAGGTGGACCGGACGCGGAGCTACCTTTTCCGGTCCCCGGAGTGGAACCGGGCAAGCGATCACCGGCCGCTGATTGCCTGCCTGCAGCTGGACCAGTGACGGCGCATCTTCCCCTTGCGCCTTGCTCCGGGCAGCCCTAATTTCCGGTTCCGTCCCGGCGCCGTCAGGCTTTGAAATTGCTGCCCGGGACGGTTTCAGTGCCGAGCGATCACTTATGGCCAACACCGTACTTGTGGGTGCCCAATGGGGGGACGAAGGGAAGGGCAAGGTCATTGACTATTTGACGGAGAATGTGGACGTCGTGGTGCGCAGCCAGGGGGGCAACAACGCCGGTCACACCGTCGTGGTCGGCGCTCAGAAATACATCTTACGCCTGATCCCGTCCGGCATTCTGTGGAAGGGAAAGCTCTGCATCATCGGTAACGGGGTGGTGATCGATCCTCTGGCGCTCTGGGAAGAAATTTCGGAACTGACCAATCAGGGGGTGAAGATCAACTCGAAAAACCTCTTGATCAGCGAGTCGGCCCACGTGGTTTTCCCTTATCACAAGATCCTCGATGAGTGCCGCGAGTCCGCCCAGGGCAAGGACAAGATCGGCACCACCAAGCGCGGCATCGGTCCGGCTTACGGCGACAAGGTGGCGCGGGTCGGGATCCGATTTATCGACCTGACCCGGCCGGAGACGTTTGAAGCCAAGGTCAAAAAGCGGATCAAAGACGTGAACCGGCAGCTGCGGGAGTACGGCGCCCGGCCCGTCAGTGCCAAAAAGATCATCGCATCTTACCTGGAAGCCGGGGAACGTTTGCGGCCTTTCATTACCAGCACCGTACTGGCGGTTCACCGGGCGATGGCGGCCGAAAAAGAGATTTTGTTTGAGGGTGCGCAGGGCACATTTCTTGACATCGACCACGGGACGTACCCGTACGTGACGTCATCAAACACGACGGCCGGGGGTGCATGCACCGGGGCCGGCGTGCCGCCCAACCGGATAAACCGCGTTGTCGGGGCGGTAAAAGCTTACACGACGCGGGTGGGGGAGGGCCCTTTTCCGACCGAGCACGACCCGTTGGCGGACCGGCTTCACTCGATGGGCCGCGAATTCGGGTCGGTGACCGGCCGCGAGCGCAGGTGCGGCTGGTTTGACGCGGTGGCGACGCGGTACGCGGTGATGATTAACGGGATCGACGAGTTGGCCGTGACGAATCTGGACGGGTTGGATGGTGTTGATCCCCTGAAAATCTGCACGGGGTACCGTTCCGGCGGCCGCCGGTTGGAGTACCCGCCGTCGTGCGTGCAGGACCTGGCCCGCTGCGAGCCGGTTTACCTCGAGATGCCGGGATGGAAAGCACCGACGAGCGAGGCGCGCAGCTTCAATGACCTCCCGCGCCAGGCACAAGCTTACCTGCACAAAATGGCCGAACTCTCGGGAACCAGACTCCTCCTGGTCGGCGTCGGCCCGAGTCGCGCGCAGACCATCCTGGTCTAGAGCGCCTTCACCAGCGGCCCGGCCAGCCGATCTAAGCTGGGCAAGACAGACATGCTCCTTACTTCCCAAACCAAACTTTCTCCGGCGGAACCATCGGTGCGCAGTATTCCTAAACACGTTGCGGTGATCATGGACGGCAACGGACGGTGGGCCAAAGAACGGGGCTGGCCTCGTAGTCGTGGTCACCTGGAGGGAGCGAAAGCGGTCCGCGAATGTATGCAAGGGTGCCTCGACCTGGGCATCGAATACCTGACCTTGTACGCATTCTCGATGGATAACTGGCAGCGGCCGAAAGAGGAGGTCGACACCTTGATGGGGCTGCTGAAACGGTTCCTGAAAGAGTACACCCGGGAGATGCAACGGCACGGGGTACGCGTTCAGGCGATCGGCCGGCTATGGGAACTGCCTGAGGATTGCCAGGAACAACTCCGGGTAGCGATTCGCACTACTGCGCACAACACGCGCCTGACCACGATCCTGGCGATCAACTACAGCGGCCGCGGCGAGATCATCGACGCCGTCAAGCAGGTGCTGGCGGACGTCGAGGACGGGCGGCTGCAGAAAGAGCAACTCGACCCCGAAATTTTTCAGCGGTACCTGTACACGTCCCGCTGGCCTGACCCTGATCTGCTCATTCGAACCTCCGGCGAGATGCGGGTCTCGGATTTCCTGCTTTGGCAGGTGAGTTACACCGAATTTATCAGCCTGCAAAAATACTGGCCGGACTTTACCCGCGAGGACATGCGGCTGGCGGTGGAGGCGTTCATGAAACGCCAACGGCGGTACGGCGGTATTTAGGCTTGGTGGAGGCACGCGCGTGCCGTTTAGATTTAGCCAGGGAGGCATCGGATCTGGCTGTCGTTTTTTTCCCTTTCTGTTCAGCTTGGGACTTGGCAGCGGCGCCAATCTGCGGCATGCTGTGGGACGATTGTTTTCTTTATTTTCTTTAATGAGGGTAGACAGCCGCGGATCCACCGTTTCACGGACGACCGGCACGGGCCGGCAGCAAAAGGGGCTTAAAGGGGTTTGGCCGGCGCACGTTTCCCAGGCCGATCGGGGCAGGTAGTCACACTCCCGGAGGAGACGTTTCCTACTTGGACCAACTGCGATGCAGACAATTTTAATAGTCGATCCTGAAACCGATTTTCTTGAATGGGCGCAGAACCAGCTTGAGACGCCGAGCACGAAAGTCCTTACCGCGACCACGGCCGACGAGGGTTACAAGATCTACATCAGCGAAAATCCGGACCTGCTGATTTCCGAGACGCACCTGGTGCCGTTCAGCGGCCTGGAACTTTTGGCGCGCGTCCGGCAAAGGGACTCGAATGCGCTGGTGATTTTGATGAGCGCGTTCGGCACGACCCAATCGGTCATTGAGTCGATGAAGCTGGGGGCATTCGATTATCTGCGCAAGGAGTCGCTCCCGTTCAACCTCAAGCCGGTGGTGGATGCCGCGTTGACGGCGCAGGCGGAGATGCGTCTGGCCACGGCGTTCAAGCCTCAGCTGACGGTCGAGCAGTACCAGGACAGCCTGGTCGGCCAGTCGCCGCCGATGCAGCAGGTTTTCAAGATGGTCGGGCGCGTCTCGCACAGCGATGCGCCGGTGATGATTACGGGTGAGAGCGGCTCGGGCAAAGAGCTGGTGGCACGTGCGATCCACCATTACAGCAACCGGAGCAGCCAACCGTTCATCGCGATCAATTGCGCGGCGATTCCGGAGAACCTGCTTGAGAGCGAATTGTTCGGGCATGAAAAAGGGGCGTTTACCGGGGCCTCATCCCAGAGGATCGGGCGCTTTGAACAGAGCGATCGCGGCACGCTTTTTCTGGACGAAATCGGGGATATGCCCCTGACGGTGCAAAGCAAGATCCTGCGGGTGCTGCAGGAGAGTGAATTCTCGCGGGTCGGCGGGAACGCCACGATCAAGACGGATGTGCGGATCATTGCGGCGACCAACAAGACCCTGGAGCAGGAAGTTGCCAAGAAACAGTTCCGTGAGGACCTTTTTTACCGTTTGAATGTGGTGCGCATCCACCTGCCGCCCCTGAGGCAGCGGCGTGAGGACATCCGGCTCCTGGCGGAATATTTTCTGAAGAAGATCGCCACGCATAAACACCTGCCGCAGCTGACGCTTTCGTCTGAGGCGGTCAAGGTGCTTGAGGAGTACCCCTGGCCCGGCAACGTGCGCGAGCTGGAGAATACAATTCAACGCGCCTGCGTGCTGGCGACGGGCGACGTGCTTTTGCCGAAAGACCTTCCCCTCGGGGACGCCAGCACCAAGGTTGACGCGGAACCGCCGGCCGTTGCGCCTCGGGGAACGCACGACGCCAAGCCGACGTTGGAAGCGGCGGTGGAAATCCTGCTCGATGCGGCGTCTTCCGACCACACCCTGCAGTTGCTGCCGTGGTTGGAACGGGAGTTTACCCTTTTTGCGATGAAACGCACGCGGGGCAACCAGGTGAAAGCGGCCAAGCTTTTAGGGGTGACGCGTGCAACGTTACGCAAGCGGATAGAACGCTACGGCATCACCAAAGAGTTGAATTTTCAGTGATCCAGTCTCCGCGGACGACGTTCCGGTGTGACGGCCAGGGTTGAGGTGGGGCCGGGCCGGGCGTCGTATCCGGTCTGAACGAATGGAGAACGTGCTTTTACAGACGGTGCAAAGGATTGCATCCGGGGAGCCGCTGGCTTCGCGCCTTCGGCAGCCCGGCCCGGTGACGCTGGAACACGTGTGCTCCGCCGCCCAGGGGTTTGTGGTTGCGTGCGCAGCCCACGAGCGTCCGTTGCGCGCGGTGTGGGTGGTTTGCCCGGACCCGCGCCGGCAGGAAGAAATCTTCAACGCGCTGTTGAACTGGCAGATCAACCCCCTTTTCCTGCCGGAGTTGGAAATCCCGGCCGTGCCGGACGCTGTCCCGGACCCGGAGATTCTGGCCGAACGGCTGGAGCTGTTGCAAAAAGTGGCGGAAGGCAAGCGCTTCGTGGTGGTTCTGACGCTGCAAACGCTGGGAGACCAGGTGCCCGCGCCGCAAGAGCTGACGAGGCAAACCAGGATTTATCAACGGGGCCAGGTCATCAACCGGGACGCCTTCGTGGCCGAGTTGATTGAAGCCGGGTATGAGCAGGTGCCGCAGGTGAATGGCCGCGGCCAGTTTGCGGTGAGGGGCGGGATCCTGGACGTCTTTTCCGCCCAGCACGCGACGCCGGTCCGGATAGAATTGTTCGGGGACGAGATCGATTCGATCCGCGCCTTCGATCTCGACGAACAGACTTCGATTCAGGTCCTGGAGCGTTGCGAGATTCTCACGGGCAACCCCGATGGTGCGGAGACGGTTTGCGTGCGCGATTACATTCGGTCCGGCGATCTTACCGTCGATGTCGAGGCCGGCTGGGAAGAGGCAGCGGTCCGCGTTGCGGCAGGGACGTTGGCATCCGGGGAAATCGAGGATTACAGCACGGCGTTCTACCCTTCGGGGTTCGAGACGTTTGAGGCGGGCGATTTCCTGGTGGAAGAGCACAAGCGGGAGGCGGCGCTCAACCAACTGCGGCGCTGGCTGGCTGAGCGCTGGGAAGTGCTGGCCATTTGTCACAACGAGGGTGAAACCGAACGGCTGCGCGACGTCCTAAACGACAACGAGGTGGACGTCGAGTCGATCCGGTTCGTCGTGGGCAACCTCGATCACGGATTTACTTTTCCCGGCAGCCGCCTGGCGGTGCTCTCGGACTCCGAGATTTTCGGGCGCTATCAGAGCCCGAGCGCACGCCGTCTGGCGCTGCGCCGGGCCAGACTCCGCGGGGGCCGGGCCCCGATCGACTTCAGCGAACTGGCTCCGGGCGACCTGGTGGTGCACGTCGAGTACGGCATCGGCAAGTACCGGGGTGTACAGGAACTTGACCAGCAGGGCACGCAGCAGGAAGTGGTCGTGCTCGAATTCGCCGATGACGCCCGTTTGTACGTGCCGTTCGAGCAGGCATACCTGATCTCGCGCTACGTCGGGATCGGCAGAAAATACCCGCCGCTCAGTAG
The DNA here is from genome assembly GCA_019247695.1 of Verrucomicrobiota bacterium. NCBI lineage: Bacteria > Pseudomonadati > Verrucomicrobiota > Verrucomicrobiota bacterium. The sequence continues at coordinate 7,065 of JAFBAP010000100.1, forward strand.
CCTGGGCGACCAGCGATGGGCCAAAGCGAAGAAGGCGGCCGAGACGGCGGTGTTCGATTACGCGGCCCGGCTGCTGTCGGTCCAGGCGGAGCGCCATACCCTCAGCGGTTTCGCATTTCCGCCCGATACCAAGTGGCAGGCTGATTTCGAAAGCGCGTTCCTGTACAAAGAGACCGGTGATCAGTTGCGCGCGATCGAGGCAACCAAGCACGACATGGAATCGGAGCAGCCGATGGACCGGCTGATCTGCGGCGACGTCGGTTTCGGCAAGACCGAAGTAGCCATTCGTGCCGCGTTCAAAGCCGTCATGAGCGGCAAACAGGTGGTGATGCTGTGTCCGACCACCGTGCTGGCCCAGCAGCATTTCAACACTTTTCGTGAACGGATGTCCGATTACCCGATCAAGATCGGCATGCTGAGCCGGTTTTTGTCGACGCGGGAGCAACGTGAGACGTTAGCGGGCGTGCGAAACGGCGACATCGACATCGTGATCGGAACCCTTCGGCTCACGTCGGGCGACGTGGGGTTCAAAGACCTGGGCCTGGTCGTGATCGACGAGGAACAGCGGTTTGGCGTCCGGCATAAAGAACGGTTCAAGGAACGGTTCAAGCTGGTCGATGTGCTGACCTTGTCGGCGACGCCGATTCCGCGAACGCTTTACCTGTCCCTGGTGGGGGCGAAGGACATGTCCATCATCGAAACGCCGCCGCCCAACCGGCTCCCGGTTGAAACCATCGTTTGCGGGTACGATGAGCGGGTGATCCGCGATGCCATCCAGCGCGAATTGCATCGCAAAGGGCAGGTGTTTTTCTTGCATAACCGGGTGCAATCGGCGGAGCGGGTGCGTGAGCGCATCCAGCATCTTTGTCCGGGCGCGCGGGTCGACATCGGGCACGGGCAGATGGAGGAGCAGGATCTCGAAGAGGTGATGGAGCGTTTCGTGCGGGGAGAAACGGACGTGCTGGTCTCGACGACGATCATCGAGAGCGGGTTGGACATCCCCAACGCCAACACCATCATCATCGACCGGGCTGACCAGTTCGGCCTGGCGGACCTTTACCAGCTGCGAGGCCGGGTCGGACGCGCCCAGCACAAGGCTTATGCGTTTTTGCTCCTGCCTCGGGAGATCATGACCGTCGGCGCCGCGCGGCGCCGGGTAAATGCGATCAAACAGTATTCGGGACTGGGGGCGGGTTTCAAGATCGCCATGCGCGACCTTGAGATCCGGGGGGCCGGCAACATCCTGGGCACGGCCCAAAGCGGGCACATCGTCAACGTCGGTTTCGACCTCTACTGCCAGCTCCTGCAGCAGGCGGTCGATAAGCTCAAGGGCGGCAAGCGCGGCCGGGCGCAACCGCACGCCGACGCCCTGGTCCGGTGCGACTTCGTGGCCGTGAACGAAGCCGAGTACCTCCGGAACCCGTCGGAGCTCGTGCCTGCGTTTATCCCCGCCGATTACGTCTCGCAGCCGCAAATGCGGATTCAGGCGTACAAGAAACTGGCGCAGGTTACGTCCAGGGAACAGCTGGACCAACTGGGGAAAGAATGGCGCGACCGTTACGGGCCGCACCCGCCGGCCGTGCGTAACCTTCTGCTGCTGAATGAGATCAAGCTGGCGGCTGCGCACCGGAAGATCGTCCGGGTCGAGGTCAAGGAGAACAAAGTCATGATGACGCGGGGCGGCGATTACATTCTGATCGGAAACCGGTTTCCCCGCTTGACTTCAGCGGATCACCAAAATAATCTGCCCGACTTGTTGTCCCTTGTCAGCCGACTGTCCTAAGATGATCAAGATGATCAAGCCCGCCCGGTTGTTATGCGTCGCCGTTGTCGTTGCCTGCCTTGGCAGGCTTCCCGCCCTGGTTGCAGGTGATCCCGAGGTGATCGACGGCATCGCCGCGATCGTTAATAAAGACGTTATCACGTTCTCTCAGGTGCAGGAGGTCTCCGCATCGCAAGAGCAGTCGTTCCGCCAGCAGTACAGCGGTGCGGAGCTCATCACCAGGATCAAAGAAGCCCGGTTAGCGGCGCTGCGAGATTTGATCGACCGGCAATTGATCCTGCAGGAGTTCAAGAAAAAAGAATTTCATCTGCCGGATTATGTGATCGAGGATCACGTCCAAAACATCATCCGGACGGATTTTTCCGGAGACCGGCAAGCCTTTGTCCGGACGCTTAACGCCCAGGGCTATTCGTTGAACAAGTTCCGCGACAATGAGCGCGACAAGATCATCGTGCAGGCGATGCGGCAGAATAATGTGAAGGGCAATTTTCAGGCGTCGGACCAGCAGGTCGAAGAGTATTACAACGCCAACAAACAGGAATTTGTGACGCCGGCACAGGTTAAGCTGCGCATCATCGTTTTGAACGCCGACCCGCTCGACCCGAATTCGCTGACGACGACGCGACAGATGGCTGACGATCTGCGGGAAAAGGCCCGGAACGGTGCGGATTTCGCCACGCTGGCCAAGACTTATTCGATGGACGGCACCGCTGAGAGCGGGGGCGACTGGGGTTGGGTGGATGAAAAGACGCTTAACCAGGACCTGACGAAGGTGGCGTTTGCGCTTTCACCGAAACAGGTAGGGCCGGTCGTTCAGATCGGTGATTCCTATTACCTCCTGTACTGCGACGACAAGAAACCGTCCAGCTTCATTCCTCTGGCTCAGGTGAAGGAAACTATCCAGCGTAAGTTGGAACAGATGCGCCGGCAGCAGGCTACCCAGCGCTGGATCGACGGTTTGCGCGAGAAGGCCTACATCAAGATCTTTTAGGCATTCCCCCGCATGGGGACGCTCTGGCGCAAGTACGGCAAGGTGTTCGAGATCGGGCTGCAGAACACCTTTGTCTATCGTTGGAACTTTTTCTTACGCGCCTGTTTCGGCCTGTTTCCGCTGGTCGGAACGGTATTTGTCTGGGGAGCCATTTTCGAGGCCAAGGGTTCCGGCATCAACAACTTCGACTATGGCTCGGTCGTCTTTTATTTTCTTCTGGTCATCGCCCTGGACAGCCTGATCACGCCGACGGATGACGAATGGCAGGTCGCACGCGACATCCGCGACGGGATGATCAACAACTTCCTGGTCAAACCGGTCAATTACCTCGTTTTCCGGTTCTGCCTGTTCGCCAGTAACCGGATTCTCTACACGATTGTGACCATCCCGGTCCTGTTCGGGATCTTTTTTTTCTTCCGCCGTTATCTGCAGTGGCCAAGCCACCCGGAAGTATGGCTTTGCAGCAGCATCAGCGTGGTGATGGCAGCGCTGCTTCAATTCCTGATATCGTTTTGCGTCGCGATGATAGCATTCTGGATGCTGGAGATCTCGACGCTGGTTCTGATCCTTTACTCGTTTGAGTACTTCCTCAGCGGGCACCTTTTCCCGTTGGGGTTGTTGCCGGTATGGATTCAGCGCTTGCTGGCGTGGTCGCCGTTCCCATACGAGTTGTATTTCCCGATCGCGATTTTCCAGCAGAAGGTAACAGGTCCGGCCATTTACCAGGGACTCGCGTTGCAAGCGGCCTGGACGTCGATCATGGCGGTGGCCGCGAACGCGCTCTGGTACCGGGGTCTGCATAAGTACCAGGCTGTTGGAGGGTAACGCGTAACGGGTAACGGGTAACGGGTAACGGGTAACGGGTAACGGGTAGCGGGTGAGCGGCCACGGCGGCTGGGGCGGGCACAACGACGGAGTTCACACGGCGAACACGGCGGACCACGGCGAACACGGCGGGAAGATCAAATCATCCGCAGAACACGCAGAAAAGAGATAAACCATCCACAGATTACGCAGATTACACAGATTCAAGGCATCTGAATCCCTGCTGCGTGTTTCTGGACGCCCTTCTCTGCGTTCATTTGCGTGTTCTGCGGATGATTTGATCTTCCCGCCGTGTTCGCCGTGTTCGCCGTGGCCCGCCGTGTTCGCCGTGTGAACTCCGTCGTTGTGCCCGCCCCAGCCGCCGTGGCCGCTCAGCTCTGGACGACGACGGGACGGCGGTGGATCCAGATACTCTGCACAATGCCGAGCCCGAAAAAGATCAGGACCAGGAATGAGCCGCCGTAGCTGATCAAAGGCAGCGGAACGCCGGTGATCGGCGTCACGGAAATGTTCATCCCGATGTTCATGAAGACGTGGGTGAACATGAGGGCGACGAGTCCCACACAAACGAGCCGGCCGAGCTCATCAGGGGCACACGCGGCGATCAGAAGGCCGGTCAGGAAAAGCACCGCAAAGGCAATGAGGAGCGTTACGCCGCCCACAAAGCCCAGTTGTTCGGCGATGGCCGAGAAGATAAAGTCGGTGTGGACGATGGTGGACGGCAGAAAGCCCATCTGCACCTGGGTGTTCGGCGCCGTAAACCCTTTACCGTAAAAGCCGCCCGAGCCGATGGCGATGAGGGCCTGGTTGATGGTCCAGGCGGCGCCTTGCTGGTCGTAGTCCGGGTTGATAAACGTCGTCAGACGATCGCGCTGGTACGGTTTCAGACCGAAGTTTGCCACCACCGGGACCAGGGCAACGGCGACGATGATCATGACGATCAAGTACCGCTTTGGAATCCGGCCGATAAAGAGAAGGGCCATGATCATGGGCAATTGAACGAGGCATTCACCCAGGTCGGGCTGGATCAGGATCAAGAGAAACGGGGGCGCAACGATCGCGCCGCAACTCAGGATGCGCCCCACCGTAGGCCAGAACCCGACCCAATCGGAAGTGTTGGCAATGAGCCAGGAGAGCAGCAGCAGCATCGAGACGATGGCGAGCTGGGCGGGTTGAAAGCTGATCGGGCCGAGGTCCAGCCAGCTTTTTGCCCCGTAAGTCGTACGGCCGATGAAGTGGGTCAGGATCAAAAACCCGAGTCCCCCCAGGTACATGATGAGGGGAAAGATAATGTTGTAAAGCCAGCTCCGGTAATCGACCAGCGAGGTGATGAAGTACAGGGCGATGCCGATTGCGAGGAAAACCGCCTGGCGACGCCACATTTCGACGAGGTAGCCTTCCGCGCGCATGTACGTGGCGCTGTAAATGGCCATGATACCAAAGATGCCCAAGGCGATCGCCAGGACCGTGAGCAGCCAGTTCATCCCGATAAGCTTGCGAAGGAAGAGATTCATCGATACGCGATGGGAAACATTAGTGCGGCGTTCACCAGGCCGGTACGCTGTCCAGAAGCTTCCTAGTGTATTCGGTCCGGGGCGAAGAGTAAACCGCCGAAACCGGACCCGCTTCAACCACGCGGCCGCGCTGCATGACCACGACGTGTTCGCTGAGGTGCTCGACGACGGCGAGGTCATGGGCGATGAAAAGGTAAGCGAGTCCGAGTTGTTCCTGCAGGTCCTGCAACAGGTTCACGATTTGCGCCTGCACGCTGACGTCGAGCGCGCTGACCGGTTCATCGCAAACGAGCAGTTCCGGTTCTACCGCGAGGGCTCGGGCGATGCCGATCCGCTGGCGTTGGCCTCCGCTGAATTCATGCGGCAAGCGGCGCCGGTGATCCGCTTCCAGCCCGACCTTTTCCAGGAGCTGGATGACGCGGGCACGCCGCTCGTCCCGGCCCCAGCAGGGGAAATGGATGCGCAGCGGTTCCGCGACGATCGCCTCGACCGTCCATCGCGGGTCCAGGGAACCGTACGGATCTTGAAACACCATTTGTACTCGTTTTCGGTAAGGGCGGAAGGCCGGTTCCGGCATGTTGGTCACGTCCGCCCCGTCGAAATAAATCCGGCCGCTGGTCACTTTTTCCAGGTTCAACACGGCTCGTGCCACGGTGCTTTTGCCGCTGCCGCTTTCGCCGACGAGGCCGACCGTAGAACGGGGCGGAACCGAAAAGGAGACGTCGACGGCCGCCTTGATCCACTCGCCTGCACGCCGGCCAAACGTGGTCCGGACCGGGTACCAGACGTTGAGCCGATCGACCTCGAGCAAATTTACGCTCACGCGGTCTGCCGGAAATACGCGGTCAACGGGCTGGTCGCTTCCGCCTCAAGTTCCTGAGCCGGCAGCCCGCTTTCAAATGCGAGGCGACCCGCCTCCACCCCTTGACGAAAAGCCGTCGCCATCGTCACCGGGTCATTCGCCACGGCAATCGCGGTATTGACGAGGACGGCGTCCGCCCCCATTTCCATGGCCTCCGCGGCGTGGCTGGGCGCTCCGATCCCGGCATCGACGATGACGGGAATCTGGGCCTGCTCGATGATGATGCGGATCTGATCCTTGGTCCGGAGCCCTTGATTGCTGCCGATGGGGGCTCCCAGCGGCATCACCGTGGCCGTTCCCACTTCTTCCAGCCGCTTGGCCAGCACGGGGTCCGCGTTGATGTAAGGCAGGACGGTAAAACCTTCCGCCACAAGAACTTCAGCGGCCCGGAATGTCTCGATCGGATCCGGCAGCAGGTGGTGGGGGTTGGGGTGGATCTCAAGCTTGATCCACTTGGGCAACCCTGCGGAAGCCGCCAGGCGCGCCAGGCGAACGGCTTCTTCGGCGTTCATGGCTCCGCTCGTGTTGGCCAGCAGCAGGTAACGCTTCGGATCGATGAACTCCAGAATATTTGCGTACGGATCTTTCTTACCGGAGAGGTCCGCCCGCCGCAGGGCAACGGTGACGATCTCGGTGCGGCTAGCTTCCAGGGCGGCTGCCATAAGGTGATTACTGGCGAATTTCCCGGTGCCAAGGAGCAGCCGGGAACGAAACACCCGGTCAGCAATCCTTAAATCCTGCGACGGCGAATACATAATCGAAACAAGAACCCACAATAAACGGCGATGTTCTTGCACCGCAAGTAGTCGATTTTAGATTTGAGCAAGTGGACGCGTCCAAAGACGACATTACAAACCTCAGCGGCAACCTGCTGGTGGCGCACCCGGCATTACGTGACCCGAACTTTCGCCGCAGCATTCTTTTCATCTCAGCGCATGGGGCTGAGATCGGCGCCTTGGGAGTAATCATCAACCGCCCGACCAATCTTTGCCTGGCCGACCTGGCGACGTCCGAAATGGCGGACGGGCTTGAACGGGTGGCCGTTTTTCACGGCGGCCCGGTCGGTTCGCAGGACGTCTCGCTCCTCTGTTTCCGCTGGTTGAAAGAAAGCATGGTGGTCCAGGCCAACGTCGGGGTTGAAGAAGCCGCCGCGGTGCTTCGAGCCGGATCGGGTGAGATCCGGGCGTACCGGGGCTATGCCGGCTGGAGCCCGGGCCAGCTTGAATCGGAGCTGCAACAACATGCCTGGATCGTGCTGCCGGCCCAGCAGGAGGTGTTTGCCGAGGTAAACGACGGGCAGCAGCTCTGGTACCGCACCGTCAGCAGGCTCGGGCCCGCATTTCATCTGCTGGCGCAGGCACCCGATGATCCCTCCCTCAACTGAATCGGACCGGAACCCGCGTCCCTTCGGGGCCGAAAACGGCGATTCGGCCAGCCGCGCGGGCAAGGTTAACTCACATCGAACGTTATCGTTGTAATCCGGATGAAGATCGGTCTTCCCAAAGAGATCAAGGAGCAGGAGCATCGGGTCGCGATGCTGCCGTCCGTTGTGTACGGTCTGGTGAAGCTCGGGCACGAAGTTTTTGTCGAACGCAATGCGGGCATCGGTTCAGGCTATCCGGACGAGGAGTATGAACGTGCCGGCGGCACCCTGGTCCCGGACCATGAGGAAGCTTTTCAACGGGCGGACCTGGTGGTCAAGGTCAAGGAGCCGCTGCCGCCGGAGTACCCGTTGCTGCGTCCGGGGCAGATCCTCTTTACCTACCTTCATCTGGCGGCCAATAAACCTTTAACGGAGGCCCTGCTCCGGTCCGGCGTGACGGCGGTGGCCTATGAGACGGTGGAGGTTAATCGCCGTCTGCCTTTGCTGGAGCCGATGAGTGAGATTGCGGGGCGCATGTCGATCATCGTCGGGGGTTACTTCCTGGCCAAACACAACGGAGGTAAAGGCGTGCTGCTGGGAGGGGTTCCGGGCGTGCTGCCCGGCAACGTGGTGGTCATCGGCGGCGGCACCTCCGGCGTGAACGCGGCGAGGATGGCGACGGGGCTGGGCGCAGAGGTGACGATTCTGGAAGTTGACGTGGAACGCATGCGCTTCCTCGACATCACGATGCATACGGCGCACACGTTGTATTCGAACGAGGCGCACTTGCTGGAGATGCTGCCGCGCACGGATCTGCTGATCGGCGCGGTGCTCGTTCCCGGGGCGCGCGCGCCGCAGTTGATCACGCGGAAAATGTTGCGACTGATGAAGCCGGGAAGCGTGCTCGTGGACATTGCGATTGATCAGGGAGGCTGCTGCGAAACGTCCCGGGCTACCACGCACCATGATCCGGTTTACGTCGAGGAAGGTGTGATCCACTATTGTGTCGCCAACATGCCTGGGGCGTACGCACGGACGGCAACCCAGGCCCTGACCAATGTGACCGCGCGTTACCTGGAGTTCATCGCGGAAAGCGGCCTGGAAGGCGCGATCCGCAAACTGCCCGGGCTGCGCCAAGGCATCAATATCATGGATGGCAAGCTCTCCAATCAGGCGGTGGCGACCGCGCATGGGTTACCATTTACGCCCGTACCGATTTGATGCTGCGACCGAACGACGTGCCGCGCAGGCTCGACACCGCGATCCCCGGCCTGCAGCTTGTACCGCTCGCCGACGGCGACGCCGAGGAGTTATTTGCGCTGACCGCAGCGAACCGGGCTCACCTCCAGCGCTGGCTGCCGTGGGTCAACGATGTTCGTTGCGTGGCTGACTCATCGATGCATGTCCGCAACGGGCTTGAACTGCGACGGCTGGGTCTGAGGCTGGATTATACGATCCGGCTGCACGGCCGCGTGATCGGCACCATTGCTTACCACGTTCTGCAGCCCGCCAATCGGCTCGGGATGATCGGCTACTGGCTGGCGCAGGACGCAACCGGCCACGGCTACATGACCACAGCCGTCCGGCATCTGGTTGAATACGGGTTCGTTGATCTGGCCCTGAACCGGATCGAGTTGCGGGTCGCCGTCGGCAATTGCGCCAGCCAGAAAATCTGTACCCGCCTCGGGTTCAAGGAGGAGGGGGTGTTACGGGAAGCGGAATGGCTCCACGATCATTTTGTGGATCTGCGGGTAAATGCGCTGCTGCGGTCGGAATGGGAACGGGGGACCGGTCGAGTGCCGGGGCAAATGCCACAAATGCCACAAGCGGAAAATGCCACAAATGGAAGAGGGGAGAATCACACGGCGCCACGGCGGAACACGGCGAGCCACGGCGGGAAGATTAAATCATCCGCAGAACACGCAGAACAACGCAGAAAAGAGAAAACATCCACAGATTACACAGATTGACACAGATTAACGGCACACGGCGGCCACGGTGGAAGAGAGCGGGCACAACGTAAGAGTTCACACGGTCACACGGCGGCCGCAGCGGGTTTGGCGGGCACAACGTAAGAGTTCACACGGCGAGCCACGGCGACCACGGCGGGAAGAGAAACTTTGGGATTGACATTCGCGAAGCCTCCCCACGCTCGCACCCGACACCCGACACCCGACACCCGACACCCGACACCCGACACTCGTTACCCGTTGCCCGTTACCCGTTACCCGTTACCCGTTACCCGTTACCCGCCACTTCTCCATTCGTGGCATTCTCTGCCGCTCCGAACTCCGAGCTCCGAACCCCGAACTAGAGCCTGACCACCTTGGCGGACTTGATGCTGGGGTTCTTCAAGATGGAACCAAGCACGTCCGCAGAGGGAGAGGAATCAAGGTTCAGGACCGTCAGGGCCTCGCCGCCGACGTGATCGCGGCTCAACGACATGTTGGCGATGTTGATCTGCGAGGAGCCGAGCAACGTCCCGATCTGGCCGACGATTCCCGGCACGTCCTGGTTTTCCAGGATCAGCAGCACCCCGTTGGGCCGGGCTTCCACGTGCCGGTGATTTACCATGACGATGCGCGGTGAGGCGCCGATAAATGTGCCGGCAACGGAGACGCGTTCGGCTCCCGAGCGAGCCTGCGCCTCGACGAGGTCGGTGAATTCGCCGGTGGCAGTCTCGCGAGTTTCGATCACCTTCAACCCAAGCGTTTGGGCCAAGGCGGTCACGTTCACCTCATTGACGTCCTGGCCGCCCGCCTCTTCAAGGAAACCCCGGAGCAGGCTGCGCGAGATCGGTGTGGTCTCGACGTCGTTTACCTTGCCGCTGTAATTGATGGCGAGTTCGTCGCAACGTTTAGGCGCGATCTGGCGCAATAACTTTCCTAACTTGCGACCGAAATCGAGGTACGGCCGGATGAGCGTCAGCGTCTTGGCATCAATATTCGGGACATTGACGGCATTCCGGATCACGCCCTCGAGGAGCACCGATCGGATGGCCTCTGCGATTTCGATGCCGACGCTTTCCTGGGCCTCAACGGTGGACGCCCCGAGATGGGGCGTGAACACGATGTTCGGGAGTTGAAGCAACGGCAAGCCGGGCGGAGGCGGTTCCACTTCAAAGACGTCGAAGGCCGCCGCGGCGACGTGGCCGGACTTCAGGGCATCGTAAAGGGCGGTTTCATCAATCAGGCCGCCGCGCGCGCAGTTGACGACGCGCGCACCCCGTTTCAGGCTGGCGAGGCGGCTGGCGTCAAGCAAATGCCGCGTTTCGGCCGACAACGGCATGTGCAGGGTCACAAAGTCCGCCTGGGCCAGCACGTCCTCCAGCTCGTCGTAGAGCTCGACCTGCAGCGAGCGGGCGCGGCTCGGGGAGAGATACGGATCGTAGGCGACCGGGCGCATCCCGAAGGCGATGGCGCGGCGGGCGATCTCGGTACCGATCCGGCCCATGCCGAGGATTGCGATCGTCTTGCCGTTAAGCTCGACGCCTTCGAAAGATTTACGGTCCCATTTACCGGCCTTAACGCTGGCATCCGCCTGGGGGATGTTCCGCGCAATCGACACAAGCAGCGAAAACGCGTGTTCAGCGGTGGAAATGGTGTTTCCACCGGGTGTATTCATGACGATGATGCCCGCGCGGGTGGCAGCGTCCACGTCGACGTTGTCAACTCCCACGCCGGCGCGCCCGACCACTTTAAGGGCCTTGGCTGCCGCCAGAACGCGCGCCGTCACCTTTGTCTGCGACCGGACAACCAGACCGGCGTAAGATCCGATGATCTCGACCAGGGCGTCTTCTTTGAGGCCGGTCTTGACATCGACCTCCAGTTCACCCCTGCCTTTCAGCGCCTGTATGCCTCGCGGGGAAACAGCGTCGGCCACGAGGACTTTGGGATTAACCATGGTTCAGTTTCGCCAGCAGTTCTTTTAAAGTTTCCATACCGGGCAGGCTACTCAAAAGCGAGGCGAAGGCCGGGACGGCGGCCGAGTCCTCTTCGGGCGCCAGCCGGCGAAGGTCCGACGGCGCCGGTTCCAGTTGCCGGTTGGCGTACATTGCCAGGGCGAGCAGGGGAAAATTGTGCCGGTACATGTCGTACTTGAGGTAAAACACCCGTGGGAACCCGGTTCCGGTGATCAAGTCTTCATCCCAGGAGCCGTCGTCGTTTTGAGTGCGGACCAGGTAACGGATACCACGCCGGATGCTCTCGCGTTCGATATCCGGGAACGAGAGCAGACCCATCAGCGCCCAGGCCGTTTGCGACGGGGTACTGGAGCCGCGCCCTCGTGCGCCGGGGATCTCATATGAAGCGCAGCTTTCGCCCCAACCGCCGTCGGGGTTCTGATGGTGTTCAAACCAGTCGCGGCCCCGCCGCACCCAGGGTTCGCTCATGTCCACGCCGATCGCGCTCAGGCCTCGCAAAACCTGCCAGGTACCGTAGATGTAATTCACTCCCCAGCGGCCATACCAAGCCCCGTCATTTTCCTGGTGCTTGCGCAGGAACCGGATGGCCCGGCGGACCACCGGATGAGTGGCCTTGTAGTTGAATTCCGCCAGCACCTCGAGGGTTCGCGCCGTCAGATCGCAGCAGCTCGGGTCCAGAATGGCGTTATGGTCGGCAAACGGAACATTTTCCAGCAACGGGTTGGTGATGTCCTTGTCGAAGGCCGCCCAACCACCGTCCTTGCATTGGAAACTGAGCAGCCACCGGAGCGCCCGGTCGTAGAGCGCCGGATCCTCTTCAAACCCGGCGGTCTTCAACGCCAGCAGCACCATGGCCGTATCATCCGTGTCCGGGTAGAAGGGGTTGTTGAATTCGAAACACCAGCCGGACGGTTCCGGGCCGGGATTTCGCACCGTCCAATCTCCCGGGATACGTACTTCCTGTGCGACCAGCCAACGGACGGCCCGATCGACCGGTTCTTCGGCAACGCTCAATCCGGACCGGGCAAGGGCCAGGATCGTGATCGCGGTATCCCAAACGGGTGAAAAGCAAGGCTGGATCCGAAAACCGCGTTCGTCCTCGACAAAAAGTTCGCGAAAATCGGTTTCCGCCTTCTGGTAGAGGGGATGGTCGGCCGGGTAGCCGAGCGTTCGCAACGCGATCATCGCGTTGAGCATGGCCGGGAAGATGGCCGCCAAGCCGCTGCAGCCGTCCCCGATGCGTTCGACCATCCATTCCTCCGCTTTACGGAGGGCGGTCTGCCGGAGCGGCAGCCATTGTTTGCGTTCGAGGATCTTGAGGAGTCGATCGATGGCCAGGAACAGTTTGCGCAGTCCTTTGGCTTGAAAGGTAGGTAACGCACCGGGATGGCAGTACAATTCCTGGATGCCGCGTTCGGGTGGAAGCTGCCGGGTGGGCCGGAAGTGGTTGATGATTGCCAGGGGAACGATCATGGCACGCGTCCAGGAGGAAACGGCGTGCATGTGAACCGGCATCCAGCGCGGCAAAAGGAGGAACTCGCAGGGGATGGCCGGTACGGCGTCCCACGGGACCTGGCCCAGCAGGGCAAAGTAAAGGCGCGCGTACGTGTTCGTCTTTTCGACCCCGCCGAGTTCCAGTGCCTTCACGCGGGCACGGCTCAGGGCCGGCTCCTGGGCGGAGAATCCGGCCAGTTTCAGGGCGAAGTACGCCTTGACGGTCGCGTTCAGTTCGGAAGGACCCTCCCGGTAAATGTTCCAGCCGCCGTCCGGCAGTTGCGTGTCCAGGATATGCCGGACGCATTTCAGCTCGAGCTCAGGGTCAACCTCCTGGGCCCAATGCATGAAAGTGATATAATCTGCGCAGAGGGTGGCATCGACCACCAGTTCGCCCACCCAGTAGCCCTCCGGGGTCTGCCGGTTGAGCAAATTTTTCTGCGCTCTGGCAATAGAAGACTGTAGGTCCGCGTGAAACGTGTGCGCGTTAACCATGGGCCTCAATGGGTCGTTCTCTGCTCAGCCGCGAACCACATCCACAGGGACCGGTTGCACCTTCGCCGAGATCCCATTGAAAACCTGGGACGGATCCGGCCGGCCCTTCGGCTTGGGCTTTGTCCCGAAGTTAAAGACAATGTTCTTCAGCGTGTCGCCCGGTTTGCCTTGCAGCCCCAAACTCGCCGTCGGCTCGTAGCCGCAGTGAACCATGCAGTTTTCGCATCGCGGGTCGCGTGCCACCCCAGCCACAACGCCGTACTTGTCCCACTCAACCTTTTCCAGCAGCTCCGCGTACGAGGAGAAATGGCCCTCGGTGCCGACCTCCTTGTCGGTCAGAAAATAGCAGGGCGCTTTCCAGCCTTTGATGTTCCGCGTGGGGATCGCCCAGGCTGAGCAGGTCAGGTCACGCAGGCCGGCGAGAAATTCAAAATAGATCGGCGTGCCAAAAAGCGGGTACCGCCAGCTCCAGCTTTTTGCCTCGTGGAATTTCTCAACGGTGGCGCGACGGGTAAGAAAGAATTTCGACGGGTCAAGGTTTAAACGTTTGGCCATGTCCCGCTTGGCTGCGTCGTAATCGTAGCCCGGGGTAATGGTGTGACCGTCAACCTCGAGGCCAGCCAGAAAATTGAACAGCGTTTCAATTTCCGCCATGTCCGTTTCGCGGTAAACGGTCGTATTCGTGGCCACCTGAAAGCCGAGAATCTTGGCCATCCGGATCGCCGCGATGCACTCACGAAAGACCCCTTCCCGCTCGACGATGATGTCGTGTACCTTTTCCAGGCCGTCGAGGTGAACGTTCCAATACATCCATGTGCTCGGTCTGATGACCGGCTTTTTCGGATCTTTCGGTCCCTGGCGGACCTGCGCGGCCTCCGAAGGGAGGATGAGCTTTTGCTCCTCGAGCGTGGCCAGAAAGCCGTTGACCTCCTCGGGCCGCTCGACGAACTCGCGCGCGAGGTAATCGCGCATTTTACGGCGCATCAGCATGCCGTTGGTGCAGATGTACACGATGCGTCCCTGTTCTCTCAGGCCGGCGACCAGGGCCTCGATCTGCGGATAAATGAGGGGTTCACCTCCGCAGATTGATACCATCGGGGCGCCGCACTCCCGGGCTGCCTGCAGACAGTCCTCGAGCGGCATGACGTCCTTCATCGAAGTGGAATACTCACGAATCCGGCCGCACCCAGTGCAGGTGAGATTGCACGTGTGCAACGGTTCAAGCTGCAAGACCGTCGCAAACTTTTTTGTGCCGCGAACTTTATGCCCGATGATGTGACCGGCGATCTTCAGTGTAGGCTCTAAAGGAAACCGCATAGATTATGTTCTAGGCGCCGCATTGTAACCAGGGTGCGCCTGGGTGCAAGGCTGGCTTTAATGACATTAATGGTTAAGGCTCTTAAGTTTCTCGTCCTCAGCCGAGCCTGGAACGGCAGAGGAGCGGGAGGCGCGAGAAACCGCCCGAACACTGCTGACTAAAATCAGGTTTTCTGTGCACACGGCAAAATTTGCCGCCGGACATAGCATCGACGGTGATAGCCTGAAGTACCGGATTCGTCAATTATTGTTACTGGTGCCGGGTGCCGGGTGTCGGGTGTCGGGTGTTGGGCGAGGGCGATGGGAAATATGGAATTCCAGCTGTATTCCAGGGGGGTGATCCAGGAATTCGGGCGTGAGCGGCCGATTTGCGAGTGGATTCCTCCTTACGCGGATGCGGGGTTTTGCGACGGGACGATGATCGCCAAGCGAGCGTTGCTCAGCCGGCCGGGCATCCGGAAAGACTTGCGCCGCGCATACTCTCGGCCTTAGGAAGAGGCGGCGCGCCATGAAATCTACCGCTCCGCAACTTTCGGCTGAGGTCCGGCGCTCGTTCGGTCCGGCTGACCTGATCATCCTGCTGGGTCTGGTAGGTTTGTTTTGGGCGTTTTTGCAGTTCGGGCGCGGGATGGTCGTGCATTTCGACCAGACGCAAACGCTTGAGGTCTCCACAAGCGTCTGGGCGATCCCCTATTATGCCGGCCGGACGGTGTTGCGGATGTGGATTGCCTTTGTTTTTTCTCTCCTCTTCACTTTCAGCGTCGGCTACGCGGCGGCAAAAAGCCACTGGGCCCGGATGGTCATTCTGCCGTTTCTCGACATAATGCAGTCCGTTCCGGTTCTCGGATTTCTATCCGTGACCGTGACGGGCTTCATGGCGCTGTTTCCGGGCAGCCTGCTGGGGGTCGAGTGCGCGAGCATTTTCGCCATTTTCACCGGCCAGGTCTGGAACATGGCATTCGGCTTTTATCACTCGCTGATTACGATTCCCAAGGACCTGGAAGAGGCGGCCACGAGTTTTCGGCTTTCGGTGTGGCAGCGATTCGGCACGCTCGAAGTGCCCGCTTCGATGCACAGCCTCATCTGGAACTCGATGATGTCGTTCGGCGGCGGCTGGTTTTTCGTGGCCCAGAGCGAGGCAATTTCGGTGCTGAACAAGAACATCAAGTTGCCGGGCCTGGGTTCTTACATGGCCACGGCCGTTGAGCAAGGCGATCGGCAGGCGGCGTTTTGGGCGATCGTGGCGATGCTGGCCGTCATCCTGATCACGGACCAGTTGGTGTGGCGTCCGCTCCTGGCCTGGGCCGATAAATTCAAGATCGAGTTGACCGAATCGGGCCAGGCGCCCACGTCGTGGCTCTACGACCTGCTGCGGCGCTCTTACCTGTTTGTCTGGATTGATGAGAAGGTCGTCGACCCGGTACTCAGCACCGTTTCGAACCTGGTACGACCGTACCGCATCGATGAAGCCGGCTATTACAAGCGCCCGGGGCGTGCCACTCTTTGGCTGTTGCGCCTGGCGGCGATGATGCTGGGGCTCTGGCTTGCCTATTGGCTGATGATTGCGGTCATCACGGGCGTCAGCAACGTCTATGCGCACGTGACCTGGCGGGTGCTGCTGCATATCGCCATGCTCGGGTTTCTGACCCTGGGCCGGGTGCTTTTGATGACCATCGTCGCGACGCTGATCTGGACGCCCATCGGGGTGTGGATCGGCTCCAGACCCCAGGCCGCACGCATTGCGCAGCCGTTAGCCCAGATTTTTGCCTCGTTCCCCACGAACATGACGTTTCCATTAATCGTCGGGCTGTTTGTGAAGTGGCATATCGCGATGAATTGGGGCAGCATCTTCCTGATCGCAATGGGGACCCAATGGTACATTCTGTTCAACGTGATTGCCGGGGCCATGGCAATTCCCAATGATTTAAAGGAGGCGGCGCGCACCTACGGCCTCCATGGGTGGGCGCGCTGGCGGACCCTGATTATCCCGGCCATTTTCCCGTTCTGGATTACGGGCGCCTGTACGGCGGCCGGGGGCGCGTGGAACGCCAGCATCGTGGCGGAGGTAGCGACCTGGGGCAACACCCAGCTCACTGCGGACGGATTGGGCGCCTTTATCACCGAGGTTACGCAGAAGGGTGACACGCCGCTGATCATCTGCAGCATCGTGGTGATGTCACTGTTTGTGGTGGTCTTGAATAAGCTGGTGTGGCGTCGTCTGTACAGCTACGCCGAGAAAAGGTTTCACCTGGATTAAAACATGAAAGCCGACCTGCTCACGCCGAAGCCCGCGTCCACCCCGGACCGGGTCGCTACACCCGTGATTGCGGAACTCAGGGGTGTCTCCAAAACGTATAAGGTTGCCGGCGATCGTGAGTTGAAGGTGCTGGATAACATCGACCTGTCTATCCAGGAAGGGGAATTGTTGGCTTTGCTCGGCCAATCCGGTTCAGGCAAGTCGACCCTGCTGCGTTGCCTTACCGGGCTGACCCCCCCGAGTTCAGGGGAGGTGTTGTGCTATGGAAAGCCGTTGCGGGGCATCAACCCGTACGCATCCATCGTATTTCAAACGTTCGCGCTTTATCCCTGGTTGACCGTGGAGCAGAATGTGGCCGTCGGTTTGATGGCAAAGGCGCTGTCGCGCAAGCAACGCGATGAAGCCGTTGAAAAGGCCATTGACCTGATCGGGCTGAATAATTATCACGCAGCCTACCCGCGCGAGATTTCCGGGGGTATGCGCCAGCGGGTCGGCATCGCCCGTGCTCTTGTTTCTGAACCGAAGATTTTGTGTCTGGATGAGGCGTTCAGTGCACTGGACGTGCTGACGGCGGAGAACCTTCGCAAGGAGGTAATCAATATCTGGCGCAACGAGGGCACTTCCCTGCAGAGCATCTTCATGGTGACGCACAACATTGAGGAGGCCGTGGAGATGGCGACGCGCATCTGCATCCTTTTCCCGCATCCGGGCCGCCTCGGGTTGATCCTCAAGAACGACCTGCCCTACCCGCGCAATTCCAACGCTCCAGAATTCCAACGGCTCGTGACCACCATTCACGAATCCATCACGATGATGGCCCTGCCGGATCATCCGCCCGAGCCGCAGGCGATTCCCGGACGGCCGGTCTCGCGCGCTCGCAGCCGTATAGAATCGATCCCCCTGGTCGGCGTGAACCAGATCCTGGGGCTTTTAAGCATTCTGCATGATTCGTCCGAAATACGGGACGTGTACGATATCTCCAACGAGATCGGAAAAGATTTCGGCGAAACCATCGCTACCGTGAAGGCCGCGGAGATTCTCGGTTTCGTCAATACGCCAAAGGACGAAGTGGAGTTAACCGATCTTGGCCGCAAGTTCTACGAGGCAGACCGGGACGAGCGGACCGCGATTTTCGCCGAGCAGGTTCAGAAACTCCGGCTTTTCCACATTATTCTGAATTACCTGCAGGTGCAGGAGGAAGTGCCGGCCGAGACGTTGATCAAGGATATCGCGGTGGCGTTACCGTATGAGAACACGGAAAAGATTCTGCATACCATGATTGCCTGGGGACGTTATGCCGGGCTCATGGATTATGATGCCAACCGGGAAACGGTGACGCTGCCCGAAAAGGAATCCGAGGAAGAAGAGCAGGAGAAGGAGACCTGAAAAAATGCCGCAAATGTCACGAGCGGGAGAATGCCACAAATCAAGATCGCTCGTTTGCGGCGTTCCGGGCAGTTTCCCGCTCGTTACGTTAAGGCAAATGCCACGAGTGCAATAAACGACAAAGGCCGCCGAAGGCTTTCCGCCGTTTGTGGCATTCTTCCGCTTGCGGCATTCCGCCGCAGGGCTCAACCCGCTTGAGGGTTCGGGTAATTTGAACGGGGCTCAGCCGGCGTAGGCATCTGGGGGCCATCGACTAAAACCGGGTGTGCGGGCCTGCGTGCAGCCGGGGATACCGCGTACTCGCCGACCATCAGGTTGTACGCTGCAGATGCGAGGCAGAACATCGCAATCACTGCGAGCAGGGTCAAACCCCACTCGGTGAGCCGCCGGGAAAAGTGGGCCGGTCCCCGTACCCTCCTCGTCATGAACATTTTACCTTCTACTTGGTCTACGTTCGCGTGGGGTAAGGGGTTTCCCTGAAAAACCGATCCGGCACACAGTTACACCGGTTTTGAATGCAGTTGAGCTGGTCTTCGCCCCTCCAGCGCAACCCGGCCGAGAAGGGTATATTGCCTGATCGAAGTGGCTGGTCATACCATTCAGGCAGGTTTATCTTGGTAGAATACCGGCTCAGGGGGTGTCCGCGCCCGAGGATGCTCCGTACTTGGGTGAATCGATCTTAGGCCCAACGGGCAGGTAGACGGTTTGATGGCCTGAAGGGCCAAAGGACCTTAGCCCAGGGTTTACCCTTGGTAACCGTAAAATCGCGATCGAGCCCTGAAGGGGCGGCAGAACCCGTAAGCAATGCTTTCTGCCGCCACTTCAGGGCTGGGTCGAGGGAAACGCTTTCCCAGGGTGGAACCCTGAGCTAAGGTCTGCCGGCCCGTCGGGCCCAGACCATTTATACGGTTTAATAGGTATAAATCCGGCAGGGCACCCGGGAAGGAAGACAGGATTTTACCTTCATTGCTGTCGAAACGGTATCAGAAGTCAGGCAACCTTAATGCGCGTCGCCGAGCGCTCGCTCGATCAGTTCCTGCTCGGGCCGGGTGAATGGAAGTGCCAGCGCGCGGTCGCGAGCCGCCGGCGACATTTTCTTCCAGGTTTTTTGCAGGATACCAACCATCTTGTCCGCCTCGGTTTTGGCCATCAGATCAGCAAATTGATATTGCAAGGTCACCAGACAAAGCGCGTCTTCGAGCACCTGGCATTCCGGATCCCGGCCCAGGTTGCGTTTCAAATTCAATTCCTGCACGCGTGCGATGACGTCGTCGGGGTACCCGACTTCACGCAGAATTTCAGCGGCCTTACGGGCGTGAAACGTTTTCAGATCGTTACGCCACCGGAGGTAGCCGGCTCGCGTCATTTCATACGAGCTGCGCGGAACCTGCCAGCGACAGATGTGCTGGCAACGAACGGCCAGTTGCAGGGCTTCGGAGGCTTCGGGACAGAGCCTGAGCGCCCATTCGGTCAACCTTTGCGCGTAAAGGAGTTCGTGAGGGTAGGGGATCCCGTCGACGAAGACCAGGTTTGGATCGCGAGCGTTCTCTTCGTCGAATCGCCGGATGGCTTCCGAAAACCGCGGGTTGTGATTCATACAAGCAGTCCAGGTGCCTTCCCTGGTTTGTTGGCCTGGAGCTTTCTGTACTCCCTGCCGGTTCGCTTCGCACGTCGGGCTGAAAACCGGCGGAAAATGTGGCTAACTGATCTTGACGTGTGCTTCCATTTTCGAAGTCACGTCGCTTCCCTGGAACGTGCCCTCGATGGGGGTGGCATCACGTGACTGGCGAGTTGCGGCCACGGCGACATGCTGGTCGGCCACGGCGATGCCGTGGGTGGGATCGTAGCCGCGCCAGCCTCCTCCGGGCAGATAAACTTCGGCCCAGGCGTGCATGTACCGCCGGGCCTGGCGATCCGGATCGCCTTTCTGATAGCCGCTCACGAAACGGGCGGCGAGTCCGACTGCGCGGCAGGCTTCAATGAATAAAACGGCGACGTCCCGGCACGAACCGGTTCGCAACTGCAGAGTGACTTCCGGCGGATGGGGCGAACCCTGTTCCCGGATGATCCTGGGGCAGTGGTCGTGGATGTGGCGGTTAAGGGCCATCAAAAAGTCCAGGGTTCGCGAATCGGCTTCGGCGACGATGTCGCGGGCGAACTCCACGACGGCATTATCTTCGTACTGCCGGGCGAGGTAACCGGCCAGGACGGCTTCGATCCCGTCGCTGTAGCGAACCGGCAGCTCCTGAGCAGCCGGGGTCAGCAGGTAATCGAACGGATTGTTCCGCAGCATCTCAACCTTGAACGCGCTGATCACCGTCAAGCGATCGGTATTTCCCGTGAACCAGGCATGCGCCACCGAGTTCCCTTCAGCATCGAGGTACTGCGAGAGCCGCGTCGGCTCCGGTTCGATCTGGAGTTCCTGGCTGGTCAGGCGCACCGTCCCGTCGAAACGCGGCTGCATCCGGAGGATGTGCGGCTGGAGCCAGACCGGTTTGCTGTAGGTGTAGGTGGTTTCGTGTCTGACGCTGATTTTCATTGAGGGCAAAGAGCGCCCGCCAGCGCACGTTTACACTTTCCCGATGGGAGGATTAGGCGTGCGGATGCTGGGCGGCAGTCGCGTACTGCCCATCAGATAGAGGTCGATGTTTCGAGCCACGTCGCGTCCTTCGCCGATTGCCCAGACGACGATTGATTGGCCCCGGTTGGCGTCGCCTGCGGCGAAAACGCCCGGCAGGCTGGTCATCATGTTGCAGTCGATTTTGATCGTGCCGCGGGTCGTGAGCTCGAGTCCGCTATCCCCGAACGGCTTCATTTCGGGACCGGAAAAACCGATCGCGATCAGCACCAGTTCGGCGGGAATCCGTATATTGGACTCGAGAACCTCACGGTGCATCCGCATCATCCGGCCGTTTCGCCTCTCGTAGGCCCACTCGACGCGATCCGCCAGCAGTAGATCGACGTTGCCGTCGCCGTTCGCATCGATAAACGCCGTCGCGTCCGCACTGAACTCCTCGACGCCGCCTTCCTCGATCGCATAAGTCTCGCGGTAAACCAGGGGCCACTCCGGCCACGGGTTATCCGGGAGGCGTCCCGTCGGACTTTTCACGTTGATGCTGATCTGCACCACCTGCCTGGCCCCTTGCCGGTGGGCGGTCGCGACGCAGTCTGCGCCGGTGTCGCCCCCGCCGAGCACCACGACATTTTTGCCGCGTGCGGTGATCTCGGGTTCGGGGCATTTCCCCGCCTGATGGCGATTTTCGCCCATCAGATACTTCATGGCATAACAAATGCCGCCGAGATCCCGGCCGGGCAGAGGCACTTCGCGGGGTTGCTGGGCGCCGATGGCGAGGCAAACCGCATCGAATTTCTCGCGCACTTCCTGCAAGGAAATGTCTTGGCCGACGTTGACGTTTGTCTTGAACAACACGCCCTCATCCCGCATCTGGTTGACCCGGCGTGCGACCTGCAACTTTGCAAACTTGAAGTCCGGGATGCCGTAAACCATCAGGCCGCCGATCTCGTCATCACGCTCGAAAACCGTGACTTCGTGTCCGGCGCGGTTCAGTTGCTGGGCGGCCGCCATTCCGGCCGGGCCGCTTCCCACGACGGCAACCCGTTTACCGGTGCGGATTTTCGGAGGGTCCGGCACGATCCAGCCTTCATCCCAGCCGCGGTCGGCGATGGCCCGCTCGACGCTCTTGATCGTGACCGGTTCGTCGTTGACCGCCAGGGTGCAGGCGGGTTCGCACGGGGCCGGGCAGGTGTAACCGGTGAATTCAGGGAAGTTGTTCGTGGCGTGCGCGCGATCGAGCGCTTCGCGCCAGTGACCCCGGGAAATAAGGTCGTTCCAGTCGGGGATGATGTTTCCCAAGGGGCAGCCGCCCATGCAGGTCGGGACGCCGCAATCCATGCAGCGCGCACCCTGCTCACGCAGATGACCCTCGTCCCAATGGGGTTTCCAGACCTCATTGTAGTCGCGGATGCGCTCCCGCGGGTTGCGTTTGCCGATCGGCCGGCGCGAAAACTTCAGATAACCGTTTGGATGATCGTCAGCCATATAAAATACCAAATCCCCATTAATCGGCGGTAGGTTGGTTTGCTCAGGCCGCCCTCAAGGCCTGGGCCGGGGCCGGCAGGGTGAGGCGCACATCCTTACCTTCGGCGAGATTGCGTGCGAGCACTTCGGCGTATGCGTCCGGGATCACCTTTACAAACCGCGCCAGGCTTTTCTCCCAATTGGCGAGGATCCGCTTCGCCTTCGAGCTGTTCGTGTAAAAGACGTGGTTTTCCAGCAACCGTTTGACCAGCGCGTGGTCGCGTTCGCCGGCACCCGCCAACGGTTCCATCCGTACCATCGAGGGATTGAGCTTGGTCGCAAAGGCGCCGTTCTCGTCGAAAATGAACGCTTCACCCCCGCTCATACCGGCACCGAAGTTCTTGCCGGTCCGCCCCAGGATCACTACGGCGCCGCCGGTCATGTATTCGCACCCGTGGTCACCCACGCCTTCAACCACGGCCATCGCGCCCGAGTTGCGCACGGCAAAGCGTTCGCCGGCCATGCCGTTGAAGTACGCTTCACCGCTGGTGGCGCCGTAGAGCGCGACGTTGCCGACGAGAATGTTTTCACTCGCGACGTAAGCCGCGCCCTTCGGCGTGTTGACCGTAATCTTACCTCCGGAGAGCCCTTTACCGACGTAATCGTTCGCGTCGCCCTCCAGGTGCAGGCTGATGCCGCGCGCGAGGAAGGCGCCGAAACTTTGCCCGGCTGTCCCGGTGAAACGGATTCGGATCGTATCCGGCGGCAACCCTTTTGGCCCATACCGTTTGGCTACCGCCGAGCTGAGCATCGTGCTGGCCGTACGGTCCGAGTTGTGAATCTTGGATTCAATCAGGACCGGCTTACCGCGTTCAAGGGCAAGCTGCGCCTGCGCAATGAGCTGGTGGTCGAGCTTTTTCTCCAGCTTGTGATTTTGAGCGCGGACCTTGCGCGGTGTGTCTGCCGAAGGCTGCCGGTAAAGGAGCTTCGAAAGGTCGAGCGGTACACCCTTGGGGAACCGGATCGTTCGCGGGCGCAATTTATCCACGCGACCGATCATTTCATCGACGGTATGAAACCCGAGCGTCGCCATCAGTTCGCGAACCTCCTGGGCGACAAAACGCATGTAATTGACCACGTGCTCAGGTTTTCCCGGGAATTTCGCCCGCAGATCCGGGTCCTGGGTGGCAACGCCGACCGAGCAGGTGTTGCAATGGCATTTGCGCAGCATGATGCACCCGACAGCAACCAGGGGCGCCGTCCCGAAGCCGTATTCCTCGGCACCGAGTAATGCGCCGATGACCACGTCGCGGCCCGTTTTCAGCCCGCCATCCACGCGCACGCGGATCCGCGAGCGCAGGTTATTCGCCAGCAGCACCTGATGGGTTTCAGCCAGCCCGAGTTCCCAGGGTGCACCGCAATTCTTGATCGACGTTTTCAGGGCCGCCCCCGTACCGCCGGCATCGCCCGCGATCAGAACCGCGTCCGCACGGGCCTTGGCGACGCCCGCTGCAATGGTGCCGACGTTGGCAACGGACACCAGCTTCACGTGGACTTCCGCCTCGGGGTTGGCGCACTTCAAATCGTGGATCAGCTGCGCGAGGTCTTCGATCGAGTAGATGTCGTGGTGCGGCGGCGGCGAGATCAAGCCGACGCCCGGCGTGGTGAAACGCACCGCGGCAATTTCTTCATTTACCTTGGGGCCCGGCAGTTCGCCGCCTTCACCCGGCTTCGCCCCTTGGGCCATCTTGATTTCAATCTGTTTGGCGCTGGCGAGGTAATTGATCGTCACGCCGAAACGGCCGCTCGCGATCTGTTTCATCGTGCAGGTGCGCTCCGTGCCGAACCGCTCGACTTGTTCGCCGCCTTCTCCGCTGCCGGCTTTTCCGCCGATCCGGTTCATCGCGGTGGCGAGGCACTCGTGGGCTTCGGTGCTGAGGGACCCAAGCGACATGGAGCCGGTCGAGAAACGTTTCCAGATGGATTCGACCGGCTCGACCTCCTCGACCGGCACCGACTCGTTCTCGTCGATGTCGAACTCGAGCAACCCGCGAATCGTTTGCAGCCGTTCCTCCTGGGCATTCAGGAAGCTCGCGAACTCCTGGTACGTCTCGTAACTGTCGGTGCGCACCGCGTATTGCAGTTTGGCCACCGTGATCGGGTTCCACTGGTGCATCTCGCCGTCGCGCCGCCAGTAGAGGTCCCCGCCGACGTCCAGCGGCAGCGTGCCCGGCACCTTTTCGCCGAACGCAATCGCGTGCTGCTCGAGCATCTCGCGTTCGATCTCCTTCAAACCGACGCCGCCCAGGGCGCTCGGTGTGCCGGTGAAATATTCGCGGATAAAGTCATCGCTGAGGCCGACCGCCTGGAACACCTGGGCCGCCTTATAACTTTCAAGGGTCGAAATCCCCATCTTAGACATCACCTTCAGGAGCCCGCCGTCGACGGCTTTCTTGAACCTGGTGATCGCCTCGCGGGCGTCGGCGCCCTGCAGCCAGCCGTCACGCCCGAGTTGCGTGATGCTGGCGTAGGCCAGCCACGGGTAGATCGCGTCCGCACCGTAGCCGATGAGCGTGCAAAAATGATGAACCGTGCAGGGCTGGCCCACTTCCAGCACGAGGGCGGCATTGGTACGCAACCCTTCACGGATCAAGTGATGCTGGAGTGCGCCGATCGCCAGCAGGCTCGGGATGGGAATCCGGCCGGGGCCGACGTTGCGGTCCGAGACGATGATGATCTCGCAGCCGTTCTTGAGTGCCTCGGCCGCGCGTGCCCGCACCTCGCGGATGGCATCCTCCAGCGAGTTGCCGACCGGGTAAGTCGCGTCAATGAAGCCGGAACGGATCCCGTTATGATCGATGTCCCGGAGCGCCGCCATGCCGGCGTGCGTCAGGATCGGAGATTCGAGGAACAGTTGCCGGCAGTGTTCCGGCGTTTCCTCCAGCATGTTGCGCTGGCGGCCGATGTGGCTCTCCAACGAGGTCACCAGCTCCTCGCGGATATAATCCAGCGGCGGATTGGAAACCTGCGCGAACATCTGCAGGAAGTACTGGAACAACGGTTTGTGGCGCGTCGACAATACCGCCAGGGGGGTGTCGTTGCCCATCGAGCCGAGGGGATCTTTTCCTTCCGCCGCCATCGGTTGCACGAGGCAGCGAAGGGACTCGAGCGTGTAGCCGAACGCACGCTGGAACGGCGTTACGTCCGCAATCGCCTCCGGCCCCGGGCTCACCGTGGAAGTGAGGTCGCGCAAACGGATCCGTTTCTCCGCCAGCCACTCCGCGTAGGGCGGTTTGGTCAGCTCCGCAAAAATTTCGTCTTCGGGCACGATCCGCTTCTGGAGGGTGTCCGCCAGAAACAATTCACCCGGTTTAAGGCGGCCCTGAAGCACGATCTCGCTTGCCGGGGTATCGAGTACGCCCGTCTCGCTCGCCATCACCAAAAGATTGCTCTTGGTGACGTAATAGCGGCACGGCCGGAGACCGTTGCGGTCGAGCACGGCCGCGACCCGATAACCGTCGGTCGCCGCGATCAAAGCCGGACCGTCCCACGGCTCCATGATCGTGGAATGGTAATCGTAAAACGCGCGGCGCTTGGGGTCCATTAACTTGTCCTTGTTCCACGCCTCCGGAACCAGCATCCGCAACGCCTGCGGCAAGGTGCGGCCCGACTCGAGCAGGAGCTCCAGGACGTTATCAAATACGGCGGTGTCGCTCAGGCCCTCGCTCGTGACGGGTTTGATTTGCTCGATGTCGCTGCCGAACCGTTCGCAGGCCAAGGCCGCCTCCCGGGTTTTCATCCGGTTAACATTGCCGCGCAGCGTGTTGATCTCGCCGTTATGAACGGTCACCCGGTACGGGTGGGCGAGTTGCCAGGCGCCCAGGGTATTGGTGCCGAAGCGCGAGTGGACCAGGGCCAGGCTCGTCGTTACCCGCTCATCCTTGAGGTCAGGGTAATACTTGCCGATCTGGCTGCAGGTCAGCAGCCCCTTGTAGACGATCCGGCGCCGGTCGAGCGAGCAGATGTAAAACAGGTCGTTCCCTGCGATCCTGCTGGCGGCGGCGGCTTTTTCGATGAGCCGCCGCAGCACGTAAAGCTTCTCGTCCAATCGTTCCGGAGGCAGGGAGGTGAGCGGCTCGACGAAGAGTTGCTTCACGGCCGGTTCGGACTGCAGGGCCGTCCGGCCAAGGTCGGAATTGTCCGTCGGCACATCCCGCCAGGCAATGACTTTAAAGCCGGCCTCGCGGCACACCGTGTTCGCCAGCCTTTTCAGGCCGATCTGTTTCCAGTTATCTTTTGGAAAGAAAATCATCCCGACGCCATACGAGTCGAAGTCGCCGAGCCCCGGGACCACCTCTTGAAAGAACGCGTGCGGTTTTTGCAGCAGCATGCCTGCCCCGTCGCCGGTTTTTTCCTCGGAGCCCCGTGCGCCCCGGTGGTCGATATTGACGAGGATCCGTAACCCGTCTTCAACCAGTTCATGGGTTTTCGCCCCATTCAGATCGACCAGCACGCCAACGCCGCAGGCGCCACGCGTCGCCGCGGGGCTGACCAGCCCCTCATAGTCCCATTGATTGGTGAAATTCATTTTTATTACAGGGGAAGACTGCGGCCACGCCTCATCGTTCTCGGTCCGCCGTCGTCGAAACCTGGCTTTGCAGCGACTGGACTGGTCGAGTGGCAAAAAAGGTGTCGTGGATGGCGCCGCCGATCCCATTGAGCTTGACTTGAAAGCCATCGATGAATTCGTGCACGCCGATGCGCATAATGTCCGAGACGCGCGTGAAATCGAGTTCGGCGCGGAGTTGGCCCAGCCGTTGCTCAGCGATATTGCGGAACGACCCTTGCGGCGTGCCTGAAATGGCGTGCAGCGACTCATCGGCGCGGCGGAGGCAAAAGTGCATCGCCCGCGGAAACTCGGGATCGAGCACCAGGAATTCAACGACGCGCAAGGGTGAAACCCGGCCGTATTGCTGGCGATAAACCTGGAGCGCGCTTGCGGACCGGAGGACCGCCGTCCACTGAATCTCGTCGAGGGGGGTGCCCACGTCGGCGACGGACGGCAGGAGGATAAAATACTTTACGTCAAGGATACGCGACGTTTTGTCGGCGCGCTCAACGCTGCGTCCGAGTTGCGCGAAGTGCCACGGCTCGCTGTGGGACATCGTGGTGTCGGTGAGCCCGATGAACAGATGGCTGGCGAGCCTGATTTCCTCGAAAAATTCTTCCGGCGCCTCCAGGTGCCGGTTGGCGGCGTCATCGACCCGGAAATAGATCCGGTTGAGCTGTTCCCACATTTCCGAAGAAATGCTCTCTCTTATCGAGCGCGCGTTCTCGCGGGCGTAGCGAACGCACGACAGAATCGAGTTGGTGTTTTCGCTGTCGAACGTGAGAAATTGGATGACGGTTTCGCGGGTGGCCCGCTTGTAGCGCTGGATAAACGGTTCGTAGTCGCCCGTGATACGTACAAGCGCTTCCCATTGGACGGCCATTCCGGATGGCAGGTCAAGCATGAGCCGGAAATTCACGTCAAGATAGCGCGCGACATTTTCTGCGCGCTCGAAGTAGCGGCTCATCCAGTAAATCGATTCGGCAACGCGGCTAAGCATGAATAGGGGAGGGATAAAAATTCTTCGGCCGCGCCATCATCTATCGTCGATCACCCAGGTGTCTTTGCTTCCGCCCCCTTGGCTGGAGTTGACGACGAGCGAACCTTTTTTAAGCGCCACCCTCGTCAGGCCGCCGGGCAGCACGAAAATCTCTCTGCCGTAAAGGATGTAAGGGCGCAAGTCCACATGCCGTCCTTCGAAGTGGCGTTCCACCATGATCGGCACGCAGGAGAGCGAAAGGGTCGGCTGGGCGATGTAGTTGCGCGGGTTCGCACGGATGCGTTTGGCAAATTCGATACGTTGCGCTTCGGTGGCGTGCGGCCCGACGAGCATCCCATAACCACCGGATTCATTGGCCGCTTTTACCACAAGCTTGTCGAGGTTCTCCAGGACATACGCGGCATCCGTTTCATCCCAGCAAAGGTAGGTCGGAACGTTGGGAATGATTGCTTCCTCGTCGAGGTAAAATTTGATGATCTTCGGCACGTAGGCATAAACCACCTTGTCATCGGCGACGCCGGTCCCCGGCGCATTGGCCAGCGCAACGCGGCCCGCTTTGTAAACTTCCATGATGCCGGGAATGCCGAGCATGGAGTCGGGCCGGAATACCTCGGGATCGAGGAAGTCGTCGTCGAGCCGCCGGTAAATCACGTCCACCCGTTCGAAGCCGTCCGTAGTGCGCATGAGCACGTGACCATCCGAAACGACCAGGTCGCGGCCCTCGACGAGTTGCACACCCATTTGCTGGGCGAGAAAGGAATGTTCGAAATAAGCCGAATTGTAGCTGCCGGGCGTCAGCACCACCACCCGCGGTGAAGCCACCCCGTCCGGCGCAAGCCACTGGAGCATGTCCAGCAGCCGGGCCGGATAATCGTTGACCGGCCGCACCCGCGAGACTTCAAAAACCTCCGGGAAGGTCTGCTTCATGATCCGGCGATTCTCAAGCACGTATGAAGCGCCGGAAGGGCAGCGCAGGTTGTCTTCGAGCACGTAGATGGTGCCGTCGCCGTCCCGCACGAGGTCCGTGCCGGTGATGTGACACCAGATGCCCCGCGGCGGGTTCAGCCCGACGCACTGTTCGCGGAAAGCCGTGGCCGAACGGATGACGTGCTCAGGCACGACCCCCGCCTTCACGATTTTCTGGTCATGGTAAACGTCATCCAGAAACAGGTTCAGGGCATGGATGCGTTGCCGCAAACCCGTCTCGATTCGTTCCCATTCCGTGCACCGGACGATACGCGGCACGATGTCGAAAGGAAAGATCTTCTCCCGGCCCGCCTTGTCGCCGTAAACATTAAATGTGATCCCGGAATAGAGCAGGGCCCGCTCGGCCGCCTCCTGGCGCCGGCGCAGGTCCCCTTCATCCATCGAATCGATCATTCGCACAAGTGGCTCTGCCTCCGGACGAACCCGGCCGCCGGCTTCAAAGATCTCATCGAAGAAGCAGTTGCACACGTAGCTTTCAAAATTCATACTCTCTCACAACATCAATAGACATCGCGCTGGTAGCGCTTGTCGGCTTTCAGCTTTTTCACGTACTCAGCCGCACCTTCTTTCCCCAGGCCGCCATTCTTTTCAATCACCGTGTGCAGGGCCAGGTCCACGTCTTTCGCCATCCGGCTCGCATCACCGCACACATAGAAGTGAGCGCCATCCTGCAACCAGGCCCACAGTTCGTCTCCAGCCCCGAGCATGCGATGTTGGACGTAAATCTTTTCTTTCTGGTCGCGTGAGAACGCGGTGCTGAGTTTACCCAGGTGCCCGTCGGCCTGCATCGCATCGAGTTCTTCGCGGTAGTAGAAGTCGGTAGCGGCATGCTGCTCTCCGAAAAAGAGCCAGTTGCGCCCCTTTGCTCCCACGGCGCGGCGCTCGTGCAGAAAGGCGCGGAACGGTGCGACCCCGGTGCCGGGCCCGACCATGATGATGGGCGTGTCGCCGTTCTCAGGCAGCCGGAAACTGTGCGACACCTGGACGAAAACCGGCACCGGTCCGTCGACTCGATCGGCCAGGAAGGTTGAACAGACGCCTTTGCGTTTGCGGGCGAACGTCTCGTAGCGAACGGTCGAAACCGTGAGGTGCACCTGGTCGGGAAAGGCCTTCAGGCTGGAAGAGATTGAGTAGAGCCGGGGCTGGAGTTTTTTCAGGTGGCTGACAAACTCAGCCGGCGTGAACGTGACCGACGGAAAGTCGGCGAGCAGATCGAGCACTTCACGGCCCCAGAGAAAATGCCCGAGCGCTTCCTTCTCTTCGGGCCGCATCAGGTCGGCCAGGGTACGGTCGGAGCTGCGCTCGGCGATGGCCTTGAGCAGCGGGGCAGGGATTTTGGTGATTTCGTAATGGCGTTCCAACGCGATGCGGAGCGAGTCCTCCTGGCCGTAAGGGGTGGGAACAGCTTCCTCACCGTCGCAATTAAGGACGTGCAGCAATTCGTCCACCAGCGCCGGGCAATTGGTCGGGATCACCCCAAGCGCATCGCCGGCTTCATAAACGAGGCCGGAGCCGGCCAGCGAAATTTCATAGTGGCGGACTTCTTTTCCGGAGCCTTCAGTGCTCAAGGGCCGGCTGGCCAGCAACGCGGCCGGAAACGGGTTTTTGCGCGAGTATGCCGCCTTCGCGGGGGGTGCGCCCGGCTCGTCGTCCTTGCCCGGTTCGGTCGCCGTGCCCGTTTTGCCCGGCGAAGTGGGGCCGGGCACGTGTCCGGCTTCAACCGGATTGTCCCCGATGATGGCCGGGGCGCCGTGCGTTCCGGGCGGCGCTTCGGAAGCGGCCGGCGCAGGTGCGGCGGGAGCACTCTTGGCGGCGGCTTCCAGCACGCCGAGCACGCCGGTTTGCCAGCGTTCAAAGGGCGCCTCGTAGTCGACGTCGCAATCGACCCGCTCGTACAGGCGGTGGGCGCCCAGTGCTTCGAGCCGATTATCGATGTCGATGCCGCACTTGCAGAATTGCTCGTAATTCTTGTCGCCTAACGCCAGCACGGAGTAGCTCAGGTTCGCAAAGCCGGGGTGATCGGCGCCGTGCAGTTCCGCATGGAAAGCCTTGGCGTTTTCCGGCGGGTCGCCCTCGCCGAAGGTGCTGGTGATGATCAGCGCAAACTTCTCTTTGGCCAGGTCTTTCACGCTGACCTTGTCCAGACCGACGGCCCTGGAGTCAAAACCGCGCTGTTGCACCACTTTGGCCAGCCGTTTGGAGAGCGCTTCGGCATTGCCGCTTTCCGAGCCGAAAAACACCGGCACCTTGACCTTGACCGGTGCGGCCGCGGGCGGCGCCGCCGTCCGGCCAGGTTGCATACCGGAGAACATCCCGGCAAGCAGCCCGTTCAACCAGGCACGTTGCGCCGGGGTAAAGGGGGCATTATCGGGCACGAAGGGGATCCCTACGGACGGGTTAGGGACCGTGGATGTAGTCGTCATTAGATGGAGACTGATAAGGTTCGAGCGGTTTGAAACCGGGCGGCGTCTGCGCGGGCTCCGACCATGGGTGGAACGCCGCGGCTGCATGGCGCCGGAGACGTACCGGCGATGCGTGTCGCCCGTTGGGTTATTTCCATGACTGTCTTAATCCGAAAACATTTCCTGGAGCTCTTTCACGCTGTGACGGGCGGTGAACTGCACGAATGTTTCCTGCCGACCCTTCCGCCGATTCAGGTAGGTCTTCAGCACCCGTTCCAGCAACGCCGGAATCTGGCTGAAAGGAATGCCGTGAAAGACTTCTCGTCCGAGCGCCTGGCCGCCCACGCATTTGCCCCCGAGGAGGATATGGTAGGCTTCCACCTGTTCGCCGCTGAGCGAAACTTTCGCACCCAGCAACCCGATGTCGCCGATGTAGTGCTGCGCGCAGGAGTTCGGGCACCCGGTAAGGTGGATGTTGATCGGCTGATCCAGTTTTACCTTCTTTTCCAGGTAGCGTCCGAGTTCGACCGCCTGGCCTTTGGTGTTGGTCGAAGACCAACGGCAGCCGGTGTTGCCCGTACAGGCCACCAGGCCGCCCATGATCGTGTTGGCCTCGTAATGAAAGCCCATTTTGACCAGGTTGCGCTTGACCGTCTCGACAAAGCCGTCCGGAACATCCGGGATCAGCAGGTTTTGCCAGACGGTGAGCCGCAGGGTGCCTGAACCGTAATTATCCGCGATGTCGGCCAGGCGCCGCATCTGGCGCGTCTTCATCATGCCGACCGTGATCACGGCCCCGATGTAGTTGAGGCCCGGCTGCTTCTGTTTGTACACACCGAGGTGCGCGTGCGGCATCGGCGGCTGGGGCGGCACGCAGTCCTGCAGCGGCAGGCGCACCAGGGGGAAGGCGAGCTTCTTTTCGACTTCCTCCATGAACCTGCCGGTGCCCCACTTATCGATAAGGTATTTAAGCCGCGCCTTTTTTCGATTGGTGCGGTCGCCGTGTTCGTTGAACACCCGGACGATCGCGGCGGCAACCGCCACGCTGTCGTGGGGCCGGATGATATGGCCGGTATCCCTGGCGAACTGTTCGTGGCCGGTGATGCCGGCCAGTTGGACGCGGAAATACACGCCCGGATCGACCCCTTTGCCCTCCGGCACCCGTACGGCAATGAAGCCGATGTCGTTGGTATCGGCCACCGTGCCGATGGCGCCGCCACCCTCAAAGGCGATGTTAAATTTGCGCGGAATTCCGTACAGGTCGCGGTTGTTGAGGATGTAATAGTGCAGGCCTTTGGCGAGTGGCCGCGTGTCGATCAGTTCGGTGGGATCGATCCCGGCCGTGGCCGGCGCGGTAATGTTGCGGATGTTGTCCACGCCCGAACCGCGCGAGGTCAGCCCGATTTCCTGCAGTTTGGTCAGGACTTTGATGAGGTTCTTCGGCGCAATTTCACGGATCTGTAGGTTTGCCCGGGTGGTGACGTGCGCGTAACCGCCGCCCCAGTCATCGGCGACATCCGCCAGGCCGCGCAGCTGGGCCGCCGTGAGTTCGCCGGCCGGAATGCGCAGCCGCAGCATGAATGAGTCCTGCGTGGGCCCGACGTAAAACAGGCCGTGGAACCGGAACCAGAAGGTGTGTTTCTTGTCCGGGAGCTTGTTTTCGGCCGCGTGAGATATGAGCTCATCCCAGACGTCCAGACCGTTGCGTTCGAGCTTCCAAACTTCTTGCTCGCACAGGTCGGACACGGGGGTACCGAAGACCGTTTGCTCCTCCTCGGAGGGCGGCTCGGCCAGGTTCGGCAGACCGGGCGCAGCCTGGCTGGTGATGAGCCCGTTCGGCAGCTGGCCGGCGAAAGGCCGCCGGAACGCCAGGCCGGCAAAGTACCCTTGGAGGTATTCCTTCTGTTCGGGACTGAAAGGTTGGTCCATCAAAAGGGCATCCATACGCAAATTAATTTCACCGTCGGGCGGCTGGCGACGCGGGCCGGAATCAGCAGGTGTGAAATCTCTATGTGATGACTCATAAACTCGTCCCGAGTTGTGTTAGGTCAGGATCCTTTAGCAGCTTCCATTCCGCCTGGCGCCACGCGCGTAATATTTTTTTCCACCCGGGCAGCCATCGGCCCGCCCGCGATCCATGCGCACCGGTGCAGGTAAAAGCGGGGTTGTGTTCGTGGTCCGGTTGGTGCAAACATGGTCGCTTTTTCGCCAGGACTGGTGGACTTTAACCAGCGGGCACAGCGTCACACCACGATCACAGCGGAGCAGAATCACACGGCGCCACGGCGGACCACGGCGACCACGGCGGGAAGAGGGGAAAGCGTTCGGAGTTCGGAGTTCGGGGTTCGGTCACACGGCGGGCACAGCGGGTGTGGCGGGCACGACGTAAGGGTTCACACGGCGAACACGGCGGGAAGAGGGGAAAGCGTTCGGAGTTCGGGGTTCGGAGTTCGGAGCGGCGTTATGGGGGTGGGTGCGAGTGTCAGCCTTGGAGTTGCCGCCGGGTCGTCTTCATCTGTGTCAATCTGTGTGATCTGTGGATGTTTCCTCTTTTCTGCGTGTTCCGCGGAGAATTCGGTCTTCCCACTGTGCTCCGCCGGACGATTGGATGCGGTGACACGACGTCTCTGAACTCCGAACTCCGAACCCCGAGCGCCGAACGCTTTCCTCTTCCGCCGTGCCCGCCGTGCTTCGGCATTGCGCTTGCTGCATGGGCAGGGGCGTACCTTGGATCTATGAGCCAGACCCTGAATCCGCCGGACCAGAAACTCATCCGATACATCAACCTCAAACTGGCGGCCCTTGGGTGCCCAACGGTCGAGACCGGCGACGGCGCCGAGTTCAAAGAAATGGCCGCCCTGCTGGCGCATCAGCGGGAGGTACACCGGCTGCTGGCCAACTATCTCCCGCCGGCAGACAACCGCATCCAGACCTTCTTGTACGATTACCTGCAGGATGCGCCGTTGGCGAAACTGCCGTCGCGCACGTTCGTGCTGGACCGGCCCGGGTTGGCGCGGGCGCTCTCGCTGGCGCCGGGCAACGACGAATTCAAGTCGGACCTGCTGCATTCGTACCGGCTTTCTCAAGGGGTTTTGCACAATCCCAAGAGCGACCGCCGGACGACGCAGGGGACTTTCCACATTGCTGAAGGCGGCCTGCCGGTGCCGGACGACAAAGTCGCGGTGCCGAAACGCGCCTTCGGCCGGTTGCTCCAACTGGCCCTGACGCCCCCGCCGGCGATGCTGCAGCTGCCGTTTACCTCGGCGCAGGCGCAACGGGCGGAATGCTTCGTTTCCCTGCTGTTGCGGCCGGTAGTTTGTCCTGCCGTACCGGGAGTCACCACGGAAAAAACGATGGAGATCCGGTTTTTCGCCCCGGGCGGCCTGGTCAGCAACCTCGATTTTGTCGAGAGCATTTTCGGGAACGGCGGAGATCCGTTTCTGCCGGAGAACGACGCCGGGCTGGACCCTGAGCATTGGACGGGGCACTCCGGGTGCGTGATTCTGGCGCCGCATCTCACCCAGGTGCGCAAGAAAGACCTGGGATTACCCTCCTGGGAGGCTGCGACCGAGCGCCAACGGCGTGACGGCGTGTGCTGGCGGGACGCGGCCGAACTCTACAACAACGGCGTTGCCTTCAAGCTGACCTGCCGCGATGAGAGCGGCGTCATCGTCACGATTATTGCCGACAACTATTTCGGTTATTGCAAAAAGGAGGTCAAAACGCAGCTCAGCTACTCGGCCAATCTGCTCGGGCTTTGCGAGGAGGAGCACGCGGGCGGCGCGCTGGTGTTTCCGAGCTATGACCTCGGCGAGAAATTCAGCGGTGACCTTCACGTGGTCCGTTCCGGGCACACCTACGGTGAGATGGTATCCTTATACAGTGACCTGATGGACGTTCGTCCGGAAGGCTTCGCGGTCGACAAGCGGTTTCCGGACATCATTTACGTGCGTGAAGACGTCTGTTTTGACCTGCACGCGCAGTCGGTGAGCTGGACCCATGAGGGCGCCAGCCACTCGATCAAGTTACTACCGGGTCGCACCTACGTCCGGCCTTCCGGTTACAAGGTGCAAATGGTCAAACCGCCCGGGGGCCGGGCGTGGCGCCTGATCGGGACGGTCGCCGAGGGCACGCTTTGTCATAAACCCTGCACGGTGTCGGGCGGCGGAAAATCGGAAATTTCCAAGCCGATCGGCGACGCGATCCTCCAGGGGCCGGTATTTGTCGCGGATTTTCACAAAGACTTCGACCGGGTCGCAGAGTTGATCAACCGCAACTACGGGGGCCGTTTCCGGGCCGGCCGCAAACGGCCGGCGAGCCGTCCGATCCTAAGCCCTGAGCGATCGCTGGGCTCGGTGATCAAGCTGCTTACGCCTGCGCCGGACGAATATACGGACGAGTACTCGGCCTGGCTCGATTCGATCCCTCAGTACATCAAGGAACTCGTCTTTGTGGTGAAGCGTTTTTATCGTCCTGAATGGGGCGATACCTGGCGCGAGCATTTCAGCGTCGACGTCATCAACGGTGTCCCCGCGCACGAGTTAAAATGCAATGACCGCAAGCTCGTGGCGAACTTTCTGCGGGTAGGTTACAATCCGGACGGTTCATGGCGCACGTTCGGGTTGCGCAAGGATTTCTATCCGGCGGCGAAAGTCCCCCTGGAAGACGATATCACCGCATCGGTTGTCGTGGCTGCCGGCCAGTTGCAGGGGCTGAATCCGGAGTATCGCCAGCCTTCCGTCAAGTTCGTCAAGAACACCGAACAGCGACTCTTTCAGCGTCCGGATGACGCCATCCATCCCGGGTACGATAAACAGACCGAGTGTGATTTTGCGCAGCCTGGAAACTTCTTTTCCAACTACGAACCGCTGGCCCGGGCCGACGCGATCCGTCTGGTTGAAGACGCGATCACCTTTGACCGGTTCACCGGATCGATGCAGGAGTTGATCCGGCGGGCCGCCGACGCGGGTAACGGCGCCTATTTCGTCTCCTCGGCTCACCCGCGCATCGTGGAGGGCAAACCCTCAAAAAACCCGCGTTACCTGCAGTGCCGGCAGGATCTCGCCAATCCGCGGGACGCTTACCTTGCTGAGGCCGGCACGCGTCTGCGCCGGCGCATTCCTCTCCGCAAACCCGTTTATGCGCCGGTCAACGCCGTCCTGCCCGGCCGCCGCAATAACCCGCCGGAAGGTCCCATCCGCCCGCTGGCCGTGTTTAATCCGATCCATTACCTCGAGCTGCCGGAGCTTTTTATGGAGTTCATTTGCAGCATGACCGGCAAATCGCCTTCGACCACGGGCGTCGGCTCCGAGGGCGCCCTGACCAAAGGCCCTTTTAATGCGCTGCCCCCGATCATCGACCTGAACGCTGCGCTGGTTTCTTACCTGCTGACCGGAGACGCCGTCTTCGTGACCGCGGCGGGCTACGCCGGCCCCCATTTCCGCGTTGATCATGACGTCAGCCTCCTCGTGCCGGAAATCTGGTCGCGTATGGCGGTCGCCGAGCGTGACCCGCGGTTTCTGATCGACGGCGGTTACCTTGAAAAGTGCTCCGACTTCGTCTACAGCGGGCGCACGGTCCGCGCCAGCCTGCTCGGGTACCGGATCACGAAACGTTTTGTCGCGGCATTCTTCGGCCGCGTTTTCAACCACCCCGACGCCGTCCTGACGGAAACGATGCTGCGGCCGGAGCTTCAGGACCTCGCTGTTTTCGCCGACGGAATGGAAAACATTATTGCCACGCAAAGACGCGTCGCGCAAAGTTACTTTGATGATGGCAGTATCGCGTCGGCCTGCCCGCCATTGCGAGCGCTTTTGCACCTCATGGTGCACGAGCAGTTCGAAGGCAAGGATCTCGCTCACCCCGAGATTCGCGCGCTTTTCACCCGTGACGGCATGCTCGCGAGCGGTTGGTACGCCGAGCGGCTTTCCGCCAAACAGAAGGTCAATGCCCGTCTGTGGGCTCGCCACGTGCACACGTTGGAAACGTTCATGGCTAAATCGAACTACAGCGATGAAGCGGCCCGGCTTCGGATCGATGACCGCCTGGAACGGGCACGCAAAACCCTGGACGCGATTCGTGCGCCGGAATACGAAAAGTCGTTGCGCGGAACCATCGGTGTGCAACCGCTAAACCCTGCATGAAGCGCATCGCGATTCTTACCGCCGGTGGTGACACGCCCGCCTTAAACCCGACCATCCACGGCGCGGTGGTGCGGGCAAACCAGTTAAAAGTCGAAATCTTCGGACTGATCAAAGGGTTTAACAGCCTGTTCAATCCGCGCCTGCCGCACGTGCATCTTAACCCGCTATTTCACGAAATCCCGGAGCTGGACCCAACCAAAGGGGGGACGCTCGTCGGTTCGTCACGGGATTTCGTGGATCCGGACAAGAAGGACGACCTCGACTGCGCCGTGGCGCGGCTCGGGAAGCTTGGCATCGAAGGCCTGATCTGCGTCGGCGGGGACGGCACGCTCAACGGCCTGCAGCCGATCGCCGATCGGCTGCCTACCGTGCTCGCGCCGAAGACGATCGACAATGACCTTGGCCTGAATTACCCGAGCGAACCCGATGAGATGATTCGCGTGAACGATCCGAGCGGCAAAGGGTTCCAGTACAAACGCAGCGGTTCAGAGGCGGTGTTCGCGCTCGACCAGCTCGTTAATTACTGCACCCCGGGGTACGCCACCGCCGTTTATGTTTCCGCCAACGGCGTCGAGCGCGTCCGTACGACCGCCGAGAGCCACCGGCGCATCGCGATCATCGAAGTCATGGGCCGCCACTCCGGCTATATCGCCCTCGGCACGGCGTACGGGCGGCCGGACCTCATCCTGGTGCCCGAACACCCGCTCGAACTTGAACGCCTGGTTGAACGGGTAAAACAGCTCTACGATCTTCAGAAAAACGTCGTGATCGTCTGCGGCGAAGGCATCGTGGACGAGCAGGGGCGTGAACTCGGGGCCGAAACCAAGACCACCGATCCGGCCGGCAATATCCAGCTCAGCGGCGCTGCGGAA
The DNA here is from genome assembly GCA_019247695.1 of Verrucomicrobiota bacterium. Classification (NCBI taxonomy): domain Bacteria; kingdom Pseudomonadati; phylum Verrucomicrobiota; species Verrucomicrobiota bacterium. Next base: position 45,326 of record JAFBAP010000100.1, read on the forward strand.
GCGCTGCGGGCAAAACTGATCCAGTTGATCGGCGATAAGTATTTCCAGCTTTACCGTCGCGCGCAGTCGGCGCGGGAGGCGATCTTTACCCGGAAAGTGGGGCACAGCCAGCGCGGCGGAAGACCGATCCTGTTTGACCGCTTCTACGCCGCACAACTCGGCGCAAAAGCCGTTGAACTGCTGCTCGAAGGGCGCAACAACGCCGTTTCGATTCTCCAGTACAGCCCGAGCCAGGGTTTCCAGGTGGACGGGTTCGACGCCAATCGTTTCCGCGACCGCTGGGGCCATACCCACGCCCGGCGCATGCACCCGGACCTGTACGATCCGCTGCGGATGAAACCATCACGCCTCGGCATCGATTATCTGACGCCCATCTTCACCGATGCCATCGGCTACGACGATATGGAGTACCAGCGCACCACGCTTTTCGCACAGGCAAATCTTACCCAGCCTTATCACTCGGTTAATACCGACGTTAACAAGCGGATTCGTTACCTCGCGCCGGACATCGGGTAACGGGTAACGGGGGCGATGGTGGAGGGAGGGGCCACCCATGAGAAGGCTATGATTTCTCGTCCCGTCGTGGCCGCGTCTCGCGCGGGGCCTGACGCCAGTAACCCGTTACCCGTTACCCGACACGGAGTCACGCCTGGCCGTAGTAGGCGGCGGCGCCATGCTTGCGCAGGAAATGCTTGTCGAGCAATGCCTGGGGAATGGGCGGGGCATTCGGATTAAGTTGGAGCGCCTTCATCGCCATCTCGGCGATGACCTCCAGCGCCAAAGCGTTTTCAACGGCTTTTTTACCGCTTGGGCCCCAGGCGAACGGCCCGTGGCTTTGGACGAGCACCGCGCAGATCTGCGTCGGGTCCAGATCCTTGAAACGCTCGACGATGACGTTGCCGGTCTCCCATTCGTAGGCGGACTCAATTTCCTGCGGGGTCATCATGCGCGTCACCGGCACGCTGCCGTAGAAATAATCGGCATGCGTCGTCCCGAAACAGGGGATTTCCCGACCGGCTTGCGCGAAGGCGACGGCATTGCGCGAATGGGTATGCACCACTGCGCGAATGCCTTGAAACGCCTGGAATAAACGGCGATGGGTCGGGGTATCGGAGGAGGGACGCAACGACCCCTCCACGATCCGGCCGCCATAGTCCACGATCACCATGTCGTTTGATTGCAGGACGCTATAGTCAACGCCGCTGGGTTTAATCGCGAAAACCCCGCGCGCGGGATCGGCCACGCTGACGTTGCCGAACGTCAGGTCGATCAACCTGTGTTCCGGCAGCAGCAGGTTGGCCTCGTAACACTCTTCCTTGATCTCACGATAGCTGCTCATGATAGCCGTACGACTCCTCTGATTTGATTCTTGTCATTTATAGGTATCCTGGCCGAGCCACGGGCCGGGCGTCACAATTTGCCCAAGCCGGGCGCGAGATGATAATAGACCTCGTTATTGCGAAGCTGCTGCTTGAAGTCGCCCAGGCTCGTGTCATGACCGATGACGGCCAGTTCCACGCCCGCAATCTCCGCAAAATCCTCCAGGTACTCGGTGGTGGCTGTATAGCTGTAAACGGTGTGATGCGCCCCGCCGGCATAAATCCAGGCCGCCACGGCGGTCTTGAAATCCGGGAGACACTGCCAGACCGCCCGCGCCACGGGCAGTTTCGGCAGCGGTTCGAGCGGCCGGACGGCATTGACTTCGTTGACGATGAACCGGAAGCGGTTGCCCAGGTCAATGATCGAGGCGTTGATGGCCGGCCCGGGCGGCGCGTTGAACACCAGGCGTACCGGATCCTCTTTGCCGCCGATGCCCAGGGGGTGGATTTCCAGCGAGGGCTTGTCCTCGGCGATCGACGGGTCGACTTCAAGCATGTGCGAGCCGAGTACCAGGTGATTGTCAGGGGCCAGATGGTAAGTGTAATCCTCCATGAAGGCGGTGCGGCCCCCATTCAGGTCAACGACCATGGCTTTGACTGCCCGCAGCAATGCCGCCGTCTTCCAATCGCCTTCTCCGGCAAAACCGTAGCCGTCGGCCATCAACCGCTGCACCGCCAGCCCGGGCAGCTGCTTCATGCCGTGAAGGACTTGGAAATTGGTGGTGAAACCTTTGAAATTGCCATCCTCGAGAAACCCGCGCAGGCCAAGTTCGATCCGCGCCCCATCACGGAGGGCCTCGTGACGCGTGCTGCCCGAACGCAGTTCTTCGGCGACGTTGTACTGCTCTTCATAGGCCGCACAAAGCTGGCTGACTTCCTTGTCACTGACCTTGTTGATGTACTCCACCAGGTCGCCGATGCCATAGCCGTTGACTGAGAACCCGAATTTAATTTCGGCGGAAACTTTGTCGCCTTCGGTGACGGCCACTTCGCGCATGTTGTCGTCAAAGCGGGCAAACCTGGCCCCCTGCCAGTCATGCCAGCCGCGCGTCACCCGCATCCAGGTCGCCACCCGTTCCTGCACCTGGGGGTCCGACCAGTGGCCGGCCACGACTTTGCGCCCCAGCCGCAGCCGGGTGTGAATGTACCCGGCCTCCCGATCCCCGTGCGCCGCCTGGTTCAGGTTCATGAAGTCCATATCAATCGAGCTCCAGGGCAGGTCGCGATTGAACTGGGTGTGAAGGTGCAGGAACGGTTTGTGCAGCAGGGTCAGCCCGCCGATCCACATTTTGGAGGGCGAAAAGGTGTGCATCCAGAGCACCAGGCCGGCGCAGTTCGGGGCGCTGTTGGCCCGAATACAGAGCGCGCGGATTTCCTCGGACCGGGTCAGCACGGGCTGAAACACCAGTTTCAGCGGGAGCCGTTGATCGGCATTCAGTTCCTCGACGATTTTTTGCGAGTGTTCGGCCACTTGACGGAGGGTATCCTGACCGTAGAGGTGCTGGCTGCCGGTAATGAACCAGATTTCGGGTGACTCAAGATTTTTCATGGGGTGTTTTGGGGCGGGAAGACGATGAACTTAGGATGCTGCCTGGGTTTCTTTGGGATGGATCAGGTTTTCACGGTTCTGGAGAGACCGGCACTCTGCTTCAGACCATCGAACGCATGGCGCCCAGCCGATGCCGATCACTTGGCCGGTGGAAAAGGCCGGCTCCTTGGATGCGGAGTTTGTGCCGTAATCAAATCCGAGGGCAACCGACATAATGTCTCTTCGGGATTACACACAGATCGATACTTCGCGGCACCTTGGCTGTAACGTACCGCTGGCCAAGAATACCTTTGGGAACGTACGGGCCCCGTCCGGGGGAAAGATGCGCTTCGATTTGTGGCGCCTTTTCGGCAAGGGCGGAAAAGGCGAAACCGGGTCCCTGCCTTTTCGGTCCGGCGAGCCGGGCCGGAAAAAGCCGGGGCTTCAAGTTTTAGCCCGAAAAAGCTGGACATAGGTTGCCCATTCCTTGCAGGTTAGGTGAGAGTTGTTCCATTTTGGCCTCCCCCCTCGCAAAGCAAACGGCAGGCCCGGCTCAGAAAGCATTGATCTAATTGATTGAACCTTATCTTGAAGTTTATTTAGAAGACAGCTATGAAGCGTCCCCTTACACACTGGTTTCTTATCGCACTCTGCGCCCTGGCGGTGAGCGGCCCAAGTCACAGCGCCCAGGCGGCTGGTAAAAAGGTTAAACTGGCGTTCGTGACCAACAACGCCTCCGATTTCTGGACCATTGCGCGCGCCGGCACCACCAAAGCCTCACAGGACTTGGGCAACGTCAACGTGCAGTTCCGGATCCCGGAGGACGGCACGGCGGCCACCCAGACGCGCATCCTTGATGACCTGCTGTCAGCTGGAGTCGACGGCATTGCCATCAGCCCGGTTGATCCGAAGAATGAGACCATCAAACTCGATGAAGTCGGCAAGCAAGCGCTGCTTTTCACCCACGACAGCGACGCGCCGGACAGCAACCGGGTCTGCTACGTGGGCACCGATAACGTCGCGGCGGGCCGCCAAGCGGCCGACCTGATCAAGCAGGCGCTGCCCGAAGGCGGAAAGATCATGGTGTTTGTGGGCACGCTCGATGCCCAGAACGCCCGGGAGCGCTTCAGCGGCATCAAGGAGGTGTTGCAAGGTTCCAACGTCCAGATCATTGACGCCCGCACCGATGACACCGACCGGGTGCGCGCCAAGGCTAACGTGCTCGACACGCTGGTCAAGTACCCGGATGTGGCCTGCCTGGTGGGTTTGTGGAGCTATAACGGCCCGGCGATCCTGAACGCGGTGAAGGACTCCAACAAGGTGGGCAAGGTTAAGATCGTCTGCTTCGACGAGGAAGAGGAGACGTTGCAGGGCGTCCGGGACGGCGCGATTTTTGCTACCGTGGTCCAGCAGCCTTACCAGTTCGGCTACCAGGCAATCACGCTGATGGACAAGTACCTCAACGGCGATAAGTCAGCGGTGCCGGCCGACAAGAAGGTCATCGTGCCGACGCTGGCCATTACGAAAGACAAGGTGGATGAGTTTGCCGCGAACCTGAAGAAGCTGCGCGGCAAATAATGGTGATCGGTTAATCAACTGCCTTTTGCCTCTCCCCGCGGTGCCGGTGGCGTTCGCCGTGGGGAGAATATTCAGGCAAACCACCTGCCGTGTAGCTCGCGACTATCAGAATGTAACCCCCCGTTATGGCGACCCCTGTTGTCGATACGACACCCCTGCTGGAACTTAAAGGCATCACCAAACGTTTCCCCGGCGTCCTGGCGTTAAGCAACGTGAGTTTCTCCGTCGGTCGCGCCGAAGTGGTGGCCCTGATCGGCGAGAACGGCGCGGGTAAATCGACGTTAATGAAAACCCTCGGGGGCGTGCACCAGCCGGATGAGGGCGAGATCTTCTTCGACGGAAAAAAGGTCACGATTTCCAAGGTGGCCGACGCGATCGGGCTGGGCATCGGGTTCGTCCACCAGGAGCTGAATGTCCTGGATAACCTTGACGTCGCCGCCAACGTCTTCATGGGCCGCGAGCCGCTGCTCGGCGGGCCGCTGCGCCTGGTAAACCAGCGCCGGATGTGGACCGAAAGTGAAGCGTACCTCAAGCGCCTGGGGCTGAGTATCTCGCCCAAAACGCCCTTGAACCAGTTGTCGATTGCCCAGCAGCAGATGGTCGAGATCGCCAAGGCGCTCTCGCAAAACGCGCGGGTCATCATCATGGACGAGCCGACCAGTTCGCTTACCCTGTCGGAGACCGACCGGCTGCTGGCGACCATCAAGGACCTCCGTGCCTCGGGCGTGAGCGTGATCTACATCTCGCACCGGCTCGGCGAGATCGAGCAGATTGCCGACCGGGCCGTGGCGCTGCGCGACGGGCGCAACGCCGGGGAACTGGAGCGCGGCCGGATCAAGCACGAGAACATGGTCGCGTTGATGGTCGGCAGGAAACTTGAGGACCTCTTTGTCAAGGGAAAGGGGCCTCAGGAGCGGGGGTATTTACGGGTCGAAGGCCTGCGCACGGCCTACCGGCCGCATCACCGGATCAGCTTCGAGGTAGCCAAGGGCGAGATCCTGGGTTTTGCAGGGTTGGTCGGTGCGGGCCGATCCGAGATGGCACAAGCCATTTTCGGGGTTGAACCCCCCCTGGAAGGCACGGTGCGGCTGGGCGGCCAGGAGCTCAAAATTCGTAATGCGCGTGAGGCGATCAATGCCGGCATCTACCTCGTCCCCGAGGACCGGCGGCATACGGGACTGATCACCAGCATGACCATCCGCGAAAACATCACCCTGCCGGGGCTCAAGCGTTATTCGCCCGGGATGCTCATCAGCCGCGCGCGCGAGGAAGAGGTCTCGAAGCGGCAGGTAGCCGCGTTACGCGTTAAAACGCCTTCCATCGAGACCCGGGCCATGAATTTAAGCGGCGGCAACCAGCAAAAGGTGGTCCTGGGGAGGTGGCTTTCCCTGGAGCCGAAGCTGATCATCTTCGACGAACCGACGCGCGGCATCGACGTGGGGGCCAAGGCTGAGATTTACCGGCTGATGCGCGAACTGGCCGACCGTGGAGTGGCCATCATCATGATCTCGAGCGACATGGAGGAAGTTCTGGGCGTCAGCGACCGGATCGCGGTCATGCACGAAGGCGACATCACCGGGATCCTATCGCGCGACAAGTATTCGGAAAAAGCCATCATGAGCCTGGCCACGGGCCGCAGAGAGCCTTAAGAGCCTTAACGCCAGGGTCTTTTCACAAATCGACTTTTCTTAATCCCCTCCCATATGAAGAAGGAACTCGGCATTACCATCCTGTTGGTTGTCCTTTGTGTAGTGGTGGCGGTATTGAACCCGCGATTTCTGGGTGCTTCCAACCTCACCAACATGGCCCGGCTGATCGGGATATACGGCATTTTCAGCATCGGCATGGGCTTGGTGATCATCACCAGCGGCATTGACCTGTCGGTGGGATCAGTCTTCGCGATCCAGGGCGTGATTTTAGCCATCATGCTGCGCGAGTGGAACCTGCCGTGGCCCGTGGCGGTTTTGTTGGTCATCGCCGGCGTCGTTCTCCTGGGAATCCTGCATGGCTGGTTCATCGCCTACATCCGCATGCAGCCCTTCATCGTCACCCTGTGCGGTCTGCTCTTTTACCGCGGCCTGGCCCGCTTCATCGCCAATGACGAAACCAAGGGTTTCGGCAGCACGGGCTTTGAGTTGCTGCGTCACCTGGCGACGGGCAGCGTCGGGCCCGTGCCGATGCCGTTCGTACTGCTGATCATTATCGGCATCATCAGTTATGTCGTTCTTCACCGGTCAGTGTTCGGGCGTTACCTCTATGCCGTCGGGCGAAACGAGGACGCCGCCCGGTATTCCGGCATTAATAGCCGGATGATCATTTTGAGCACCTACGCAGTCGAAATGCTGCTGGTCGCGATCGCGGGTATTCTCATCGCTTTCTACACCAATTCGATCTCGCCCGCCAACCATGGCCAATCGTATGAGCTTTATGCCATCGCGGCGGCCGTGCTCGGAGGCTGCAGCCTGCGCGGCGGTGAAGGGTCCATCATCGGAATCATCATCGGCACGGCGCTCCTGCAGGTGCTGCAAAACCTGGTCAACCTGCTGGGTATACCGAGTTCCCTGAATTTCGCAGTGATGGGGGCGGTTATCTTCCTGGGCGTGCTGGTGGATCAGATCTCGGGCCAGCGTAAGAAGAAGCAACAGGTTCTCGCCCGGGCGCCTGCAGCCACGACGCCTGCCGCTCCGACCACGCCAACCCAGGCCGCACGGTAGCGGGATTCGGAGTTCGGAGTTCGGAGTTCGGAGTTCGGAGTGCGGAGTTCGGAGTGCGGAATTCGGAGTTCGGAGTTCGGAGTTCGGAGTTCGGAGTTCGGAGTTCGGAGTTCGGAGTGGCATCATGGGTACCGCCTGTCGGTGT